>JASFRI010000388.1:0-3929 GCA_050115015.1 Acidobacteriota bacterium | reverse complement strand
GGCCCGTCGCTGCGAGCTTGTCGATGAGCGCGGCGGCGTCCCGGGTGTGCGAGAAGTAGTCCATCTGCTTCCGGAAAGCCTCGCTGGGCCCCAGGATGTCCGACTCGGTGACCGCGGCGGCGCCGGGGCCCGGCTGAGTGAACAGGTCCCCGCACAGAAGCGTCTTCGTCGACTCCTCCGCCAGGAAGCCGCACTCCCAGGCGTGGGGCAGGTGCGGCGCGTCGAGCCAGCGCACCGCGTGCTTCCCCAGCGAGACGGTCTCCCCGTCCTGCAGCGCCCGCGGCTCGCGATCCGCCATGTCCCCGATCGAGACCATCGCGGCGACGCCGCCGCACAGCGGCGCGGCCTTGGGAGCCACCGCCAGCCACTCGTTCAGGGCACCGCACTCGTCCGCCTCCACGTGGGAGAAGGCGATGTGGCGCAGGCGGGACGCGGGCAGGATACTCTCCACCGCCTCCCGGACGACCGGGAACAGCTTCCGCAGCCCCGTGTGGAACAGCAGCGGCTCTTCGTCCTCGATCAGGTACTGGTTGAAGCTGAAGTCACCCCCCGGAATCGCGACCGGGGTGTTGATCCGGTAGATCCCGTCGGCGATCTCCTGCACGTTGGTGCCGGACTGCGCGTTGGTCACGGCCATCGCTATCTCCTTTGGTGGGAATCCAGGTGCCTCGGATCCACTATACGCCTCCGGGGACCGTCGCGCGCTTTCCAGGCCCGCTCCGCCTCCCGCGGGCCGGTCGTCTCGACGAGCTACCGATGGAACCGTTCCTCCATGAGGGGGTCCTGGAGGATGACCCCGGGAACCACCGGCGTCCATTCGCGTCGCCGGGACGGGGAGCGCACGAGGGAGGCTCATGAGCCAGCGTGGTGGAGCTCGTCCACGGGTCCGTCGCGTCACCGGCCGCGGTGATGCGGAGATCCCGACCTCGTCCATGGCGGACATCGCGTTCCTGTTGATCGTCTACTTCCTGGTGACCACCGTCTTCTCGGCCACCAAGGGGATGGACCTGGATCTGCCCGCCGAGGAGCCGCCCGAGACGCCACCGGCCATCGAGCCGGCGATCTACGTCGAGGTGCTCCCGGACGGGGCGATCCGCGTGGACGGCCAACCCATGGAGCTGGACCGGCTGCTGGCGTACGTGGTCCCACGGATCCGGATCAACCGTGCCAAGCCCGTCATCCTCCACCCGCACCCCGAAACGCCGTATCGGTCGATGATCCGCGTCTACGACGAGCTGATGCGCTCCGGCGAACGGACGGGGGTGCCGATCCGGAACGTGACCGTACCCACCCAGCGGGAGATCGACGAGTACGTGAAGGTCCTCGGGCAAAACCCCTTCGACCTCGGCAACCGGTGAGTTCGGGGATCCGGGGCGGCGGTCAGGGGCCGCCACCCTCGAGGCGGAGCGAGATCCCGCCGCAGTTGTCCTCGCGGCGCCGGTCGGGCACCCGGAAGGCGACGCCTTCGGCCGCGTCGAGGTCGAACTCGAACCGCCTCGCCGCGGCGTACGCCGCTTCCGGGGAACCGTAATGGATCGTCCGTCCCCGTTGGTCGTAGGACGAGACGTAGTTCGATCCGATCGACTCCGACTCCACCTCGTAGCTGTTCATCCAGCAGGTGTCCTCGGCGCAGTGGCAGTTCCACGCGGTGTACGTCGCGCCGGAGAGGCCCTCGTGGACGGGGATCACGGACCAGTGACCCGGGCCCAGCTCCTGCACAACATCCTCCTCTGGGCCCGTGGCATCCAGATTCAGGATGCGCTCCTCGTAGGTTCCGCGCCGTAGCGCGACGGCGCCGACGTCCGTCACCCCTCCGGCGGTCGGCCGGACATCCTCCAGCACCGCGTACAGCGGTCCGGCCTCCCCCTGCGCGCTGGCGGTCAACCGGATCCCGGCGCCCGCGGGCACCGTGAGGCCCTCGACGCGGAAGGTCCCGTCCGCCAGCGTCGCCACCCGAGTCCCCCTCACCCGGATCTCCACGGTGCGCGGGGACGCGTCACCCGGCGCCACGAGCCGCCCCACGAGATCGGTCGTGACCAGCTCTCCGACGACCTCCACGATCCTTCGCGCCGAGGCCCCGGCGCATTCCGCGATCACGGACGCGACCCCCGGTGCGCGGCCGGTCACCTGCCCGCCGGGATCCACCGCCAGCACGTCAGGGTTGCTGCTCCGGAACGAGGCCGCCGGGGCCGCCTCGAGCTCCCCTCCGTCCGCGGTACGGACCCGCGCTTGCTGCCGCTCCCCGACGGCGAGGAGCTGGCGGGCGAGCTCCACCCGGATTTCCGGTCCGGTCTCCCGGCGTCCCCCGGAACCCGCGCAGCCCGCCAGGACCATCAGCAACCCGAGGGCGCACGCGGTGGTCGCCGGGCGCCTCATCGGCGGCTCACCGCCGGCGCATCGCCCTCGTCGCGGCGCTTCGAATCCGGGCCCATGGCGCTCGCAACGGACGGCACCAGGCTCTTCGGCCGGACCTCGAGGACCCGCTCGATCTCCAGCGCAAGGCCCTCGGAAAAGCGCACGGCGGCTGCGCTCTCCAGGTGGGCGCAGTCGTACGTGGGATAGTCCCCCTCCGGGTCGAGCCAGCGCCCACCTGCATCCTCGAACCTCCGCACGAAGGCCACCTCGTCGAGGCCGCAGGCCTCGCTCTCGAGCTGCGTCAGCTCGGGGCAGCTCGGTGGGCGGAACGCGAAGATGGCGATACCCTCGGAGGACCACCCGCGTGTGAGGTCCAGGAACCGGTTCACGATTTCCTCGTCGACGCCGGAACGATCGCACAGCGCCGCCATGTCCTCGAGGATCCAGTCGCGGGCGAGCCGGGGCGTGTTCCCGAGGCGCGAGACGGGCCGCAGCAGCAGGAAGAACAGCGTCGCGAAGACCAGGAAGTCCAGAGAGTTGAACAGCATCTTCACCCCGGGAGGCCGTGGACGGCCGGGTTCTGGCTCAGCGCCTGAGCTCGAAGGTCCCGGTCTGAGCCTCCACGCCCCGCCGGATCTCCGCGTGGGTCCCCCGCAGGACCCCGTCCCGGAGGGAGGCGCGAAACACCCAGCTACGGCCGCCGGAGCTCACGGCCCCGGACACCTCGCTGCCGTCCGTCAGGGGTCCGGTGGCGGTCCCCTTCCAGCGTTTCGTATCGCCCTCGAACAGGAACTCGAAGTCCACCTTCCAGGCCCCCTCCCCGTCCCGGGTGAACCGGGCGGTCAGCCGGTCGCTCGCACCCTCGTTCCACTCGTACGTGCCGACGAAGCGCTGCGACACCGGCTCCGCGAGGGGGTTCGCCCCTGCCGCCGCCAGGACCGCCATCCCGAAACCCACCAGCATTCCGATCTTCCTCATGCGGCCCTCCGGCGACCCACCGTCGCTTCTCCGCTCCATCGCAGGCCCCAATGTACGGCGAGTCGGGCGCGTGGGCCGCGTCCTTCGCCCCGGCGTGACGGGATCCAGACACTCGCCGGCCGGAATGCGGCAAGACCGGGGAGTGCGGCCTGCTGGGGTAGGAGGGGCAGCCGGGGGCCAGGGCGGCCATTGAGCCGCGACCTTCGTGCAGGCCCCGGGCGCGAACCGGCGCCCGGGCCGGAAGTCGAGAGAGGCCGGTCCCGGAAAGCTCCGGGACCGGCCTTTCGGGGCCGGGGCGGCCGGAACGCCCGGCCCCGCGTGACTACGGACAGACGGCGTTGATGCCGTCGTCCCGGGACGCCACCTGGCCGGGACTTCCCGTGTTGAACGTCCCGCCGTCCTCCCGGGCCAGGAACCAGCGGCCCGCTCCCGGTGCGATCGGGTCCGGGGGGATCGGCAGCTTGTGAGCCGGCGTGTTCCCCTCGAGGCAGGCCTCCGTCGCGACGTCGAAGCCGGAGGCCAGCGCGGCGACGGAGCCCTCGACGACGTCGTAGCCGGTGGCGCCGCCCAGGGTGGACCACCACAGGATTTCCGGC
>JASFRI010000387.1:0-3953 GCA_050115015.1 Acidobacteriota bacterium | reverse complement strand
CTGCGGGGGATCGGGCAGTCCCTCCACCGCCCGGCGCATGGCCAGCTTCCCGGCGTGGTAAATGTTCAGATCGTCGATCTCTGCCACCTCGGCTCGACCCACGCCGAGGCCCGCCGCCTGCTCCCGGATGATCCCGGCCAGCTCCTCGCGCCTTGCCGAATCGAGACGCTTCGAGTCGTCGATGCCGTCGATGCGGGTGTGCGGGGGAAACACCACCGCGGCGGCGACGACGGGCCCGGCCAGCGGCCCCATACCGGCCTCGTCCACCCCGGCGATCCGCACGGTCCCAGCGGCCCAGAGAAGGCGCTCGAAGTGGAGCATGGCGTCCAGTCTCACCTTCTCGCTCCGGAACTGCTGGTGCCGCCTCCGGAGCACGTCGTGAAGGGCACGCACGCCGCGACGGGGGTCCCGCCGGAGGCGCGCCAGGAGCCGCGGCGAGACGTCCTCCTGCTCGAGAAGAAACCGGCGGCGAAGCTCCCGGATCGACAGCTTGGACAGGTCGCGGCTCACATACCCATGGTAGCGTTCCCGCCGTTCCCCCGCAGGGGTCATTTGCGATGCGGGGTCAGTGGGGTCTCGCCGAGTTTCCCGCCGGAGGCGCGCAGCTGCTGCTCCTTGTGGCCCTCGGGAAGGACCACGGCGAACCCCGCTCCCTCGACCACGATCCGGGAGAGGAAGTGCCGGTCTTTCGCGGTGTGGAACATGACCTTGTCCTGAGCGGCCGGAACAGCCACCGGCTCCAGGCGGCCCAGGAGAAGCACCCCGATCTCCCCATCCGGACTCCGCATCAGGACCGCCCCGGCGGCGTCCGCCTCCGGGTGCTCGAGGACGTACTTCCCTTCAGGCAGCATCGTGTCGCCCGCGATGAAGCGGAACGGTATCTGCACGGTCAGTTGCCCGCTCAGCTGGGCCATGGCGGGCACGACCGCGACCACGATGAGCATGCCGCAAAGTAATCTCCTGGAATGACGCATATCCTCTCCTCGATGGGCTTGCGTGCTGCCGCCGTGCCGGTGCCGGCAGGGCAAGGCACGGCTGGGCTCTATCCGGCGCGAAGCGCCGCCAGGGCGAGACGCCCGCCTGGGATCTCGTCGCGCGGCACCGGATACACCGTGCCTCCGGTCAGGAACGTGGCGACGGCGGACCGGTCCAGGAGATCCGTATCTCCCGGCCGGCGCTCGTCGTGCACGTCGGCACGCCGCTCGTCCTCCCGGTACCGCCCCCAGACCTCCCGGTCCGCCGCGACGAACAGACGATCGACCCGGCCGTCGACGGAGGCCGTGAGGACGTCGGCCATGCGGTCGCACCGGCGGCCCGGCGGGGTGTCGTCCAGCTCCCGGAGTAGACCCTCCCGGTGCTCCGCGAGGTGCGCCGACACGAGCGGCCACGCCTGCTCGTGCAGCGCGTCCACGGAGAGGTGCTCGACGTTTCCCGGTACGTCCTCCGCGAGGAGGTCCGGGCAGCTCGACAGCCTGCGGAACTCCGCCTGCAGGTTCTCGACCCCCGCCAGCACCACGGGGATTCCGCGCTCAGCGTGTTCCCCGAGGACCTCGTCAGTTCGCCGCAGGAACCCCGACAGCTCGGCATCCCTGTCGTCCTTTCCGGCGCCGTGGCCGTGGAAGATCGCGGCCTGGCTCCCACGGTCGCCGGCGTGGTACTGCAGCCGCGGTTCGGTGAGCTGATGCCCGGCAACGTCCTCGAGGGAGGTGGGCGCATCCGGGTCGAGCTGGATCCGCCGCAACCGGGTCCCATCCCCCCGGAACAGCGCGATCTCGTTCCGGCTCAGTGCGAGGACGTGAAACGCCTGCATGTGGGGCAGCGCGGCGAACAGCGGCTTCAGATGGTAGCGCTCCGCGGCGACCACCAGCTCCCGGGCCTCGATCGGCAGCGCCACCTGCGACATCCCGCCGGGGCCGAGAAAGAGGCCGCGGCCGCGCTCGCCGGGGCGGAGGGGGTGCTCCCCGCTCATCGCCCCCGTCGCGGGCTCGAGCATCCCGCCGGCGTCCGCCTCCGGGATGCCGACGGCGGCGAGCCGATCCTCCGCCTCCCGGCAGAGGTTCTTCAGACGGATCTGGTTCTGGCGAGTTTGCGTCGGATGCCGCTGGACGGGCAGGTAGATGGAGACGACGGGGGCGTCCCCGGCGTATCCCGCCAGGGTCCGGATCACCTCGCTGGACGGCTTCTCTTGGGTCATGGTCTCCTCGCCTGGCGCGGATTCCCGGGTGGAGCCCTCCGCTCATGGGTCGCTCTCCGGGCGCTCCACCCTCGAAGTGGATTCACAACCTCCTTCGGGCGCGGGGTCCAACGGCTACCGGGACGGACGGTGTTCGTGCCTGCTCCTCCCCGCTGCGCCAGGTCATCAGGATGGCAGGCCGGTGAAGCCGGGGACATCCGCTCCGTTCCGGGGGCGTTCTGGGAGGATCTCCCATCCCCCGGAAGGCCCTGCCTCGGTCCCGCCGGGAGCCCACCGCCCGTGACCCCGGAACCGAGGTCGGGGCGGAGCGGGGATCCTCGGTGGGCGGCTTCGGAGCGTGCCCGATGCCCCCCGGGGCCGTCACACCGGTACGCTTTCGACTGTGGCGTCGCCGCACGGGGACGCGGCGCGACGGTTCCCATCCCTTGGAGGGCCCCTGGACCCATGTGGCTCGAACTGCTGCTTCTGCTGATGCTCGCCGCCGTCCTGGGGGGCCTCGTGGCCGCGACGGGACGGAGTCGGCGATGGACCGCCTACCCGATTCTCGATCTTCTGTTCCTGGTTGCGTTCTTCTTCCTCGCGCTCTGGGCGGGTCGCCTCTGGCTGGTTCCGGCCGGACCCCTGATGGGTGGGCTGGCCTGGATGCCGCTCGCCGGCCTCGGGCTGTTTCTCGCCCTGCTCGTGGCTCTGAGTGCACCGCCGCGGCGGCGACGCGTCAGCTCCCGTTCGGACGTGGTGATCGAGGAGGAGCCGGATGCGGCGGACGTCCTTGCCACGACCATCCTCTGGGTCCTCTGCCTCTTCCTTCTGCTGGCGATCCTGGCCGGCTACTGGTAGCCGCGGGCCTCGTCGTCGAGCAGGTCCGGTCGGACGTTCCCAGAGCGGTCCGTGAGGTCCAACCCGACCCGAGGCCCCTTTCGGATTCCGTCCGATACCGCCGCCTTCCCGGCGCCCCCAGGATGGTGGGAACGGGTCGATGCTCTGGAGAGAATCGGTGACGAGAGAAGAGAGCCTGGACGAGCGAGTGGCCCGGGACGGCGCCATTGGGACGCATGGCGTCGAGGTTCCGGAACCCCGGCAGTCGAGCCGCCCGGCCAGTGATGATGTGGTTTTCGGGAAGCAGGACATGAAGCAGGACGCCATGGGCGCGGGAATGCGTCGAGGACGACCCCACGGCTTCGCGCGTACGCCTTGTATCGCGAGCCTGATCGGCCTGGGCGCGTTCCTGGTGCTCGCCGTCCCCGGCTGCGTGAAGCGAGCCGACCTCACCCCCGCCGCCTCCGCCCGGGAGCTGCACCCCGAGGGCGCCATCTCGGAGGTCGACGGCGTGGAGATGATCGTCGAGACCGACCCCTGGCCGGGCCGCGAGGACGTGACGCTGTTCGTCACGCCGGTACGGGTCACGGTGCAGAACGAGAGCGGCGACGACCTGCGCCTCACCTACGCCGACTTCGCCCTTCTCGCCCCGGACGGCCGCCGGTACGCGGCGCTGCCGCCCTATGGTCTGGAGGGCCCGGTCGAGGCGCCGACGCTGGTCGGTCCGTACGTTCCGCTGCACGACCTGCGCTTCGAGCATCACGGGTTCCTCGTGGCATCGTACTACTCCCCCGTCTACCCGTCCCTTGCCGTCTATCCGGGCATTTACCTGCACGACCCGTTCTACTACCGCCACTACCACGCCTACTGGGCCCACCATCGTCTGCCTACATCCGACATGCTGGCGTGGGCATTTCCCGAGGGCGTCCTGCAGGACGACGGC
>JASFRI010000386.1:0-3967 GCA_050115015.1 Acidobacteriota bacterium | reverse complement strand
AGGGAGCCGTTGGGGATCCCCAGGTGGTCGGCGTCCTCGGGGTGGATCCAGAGCGGGTTCGTGTGGGAGATCTCCTGGAGCCACTTGGCGTTCCCGGAGCGCGTGTGGATCAGCGTCGGCAGCCGGAACGTCGGCAGCAGGGCCATCTCCCCCTTGGCGCGGTCCATCTTGCGCCAGTGCACCTGGGAGCGGATGTATCCCGGCATGGCATACTCCGGGAATCCCCACTCGGCGAGCGTCGCGGAGTAGAGCTCGAGGCGACGGCTGGGCGTGGGGAAGCCGGCACGGCGCTCTCCCGGCGCCACCTCGACGCCGGGCTCGTCGGGCCCGGCCTCCGCCTCGTGGCGCCCCTGGCCCCGGTACGGTACCGCGAAGGCGCCGTAGCGCCGCATGTACTGCAACGGCGACAACCCCTCGCCGCTGGCGGCCTCGGGAAGGCCGGGGACGGCCTGCTCGAAGATGTCGGCGTAGTACTCGTCCAGCGGGATCGGCGTCCCCGGACGCTCCCGGGACTCGTAGTAGCGGCGGACCCCCATCGACCCGTCCGGGTCGATCTTCCAGCTCAGGGCGATCCAGAACTCCGCCTCCTCCCACACCTCTCCCGGGTTCGTCCCCCGCGTGGAGGCGGCCGGGCTTCCCTCCAGTCGGCGGTGCTCCCGGAGGACCGGCTGCCGGAACCCGATCCAGGTCCCGGCGTGGGTCTCCTGGCTCATCAGGTCGTGCCGCTCGGGCCCCAGCCCCATCGGCAGGACGTAGTCCGCCCACTGGGCGGTCTCGGACCAGATCGGGGTGAGGGCGACGTGGCATCCGATGCGCTCCTCGTCCTCGATCATCTGGATCCAGGAGCAGCCGTCGGGGTTCGTCCACACGGGGTTGTAGACCCGGGTGAAGTAGACCTCGAGGCGCTTGCCCTGGTCCCGCATCAGGTGGGGCAGCAGGAAGCTCATCTCGTAGTGGGCCAGGGGGAACTCCGGGGGCCAGATCAGCTCGTTCCACCTCTGGAGCGGCGGCGGGTTCTCACTCGGCCGCGGGACGAACTTGTCCCAGGAGTTCGGGTTCACGCCGCCGGGGGCGCCGAAGCTCCCGGTCAGGACGTGCAGCAGCATCAGGGCCCGCGCCACCTGCCACCCGCCGAGATTGCCGCTGGCGGTGTTGCGCCAGAGGTGGCTCGCGAAGCGGCCCTCCGCCCGCGCGATCTCGTCGGCGAGCCGCGGGACCGTGTCCGCGGGGACGCGGCACTCCTCGGCGACGTGGTCGGGGGTGAACTGGCGGTAGTCCTGCCCGAGCAGCTCGACGAAGCGATCGAACGAGCCCGGGCCGCCGGGGTCCCGGACCTGCAGGTAGTCGCGCCAGTTCGTCCAGCGCCGCACGAAGGCGGCGTCGTAGCGGCCGCTCCGCAGCAGCTCCCGCGCCACCCCGAGTAGCAGCGCGGTCTCGCTCCCCGGCCACGGCGAGATCCACAGGTCCGCGTGGGAGGCGGTGTTGCTCAGCCGCGTGTCGATCACGCCGAGCCGCGCCCCCGCCGCCTTGGCGTCCATGATCCGCTGGGCGTGGGGGTTGAAGTAGTGTCCGGTCTCCAGGTGCGCCGAGAGGAGCAGCATGAACCGGGTCTGCGAGTAGTCCGGCGACGGCCGGTCGCTGCCGCACCACAGCGCGTAGCCGAGACGGGCGGAGGCGCTGCACACGTTCGTGTGGCTGTTGTGGCCGTCGAGCCCCCAGGCGGCCAGCAGCCGCGGCATGAAGTGATCGTCTCCCGGCCGCCCCACGTGGTACATCACCTCGTCGTGACGATCCTCCCGGATGGCCCGGCCCACCCGCCCGCCGATGTCCTCCAGCGCGGCCTCCCAGGTCACCGGCTCGAAGCGACCCGATCCCCGGGGTCCCGTGCGCCGCAGGGGTGTCAGGATGCGCTCGGGGTCCTGCACCTGGTTGAGGGTCGCGGGGCCCTTGGCGCAGGTCCGGCCGCGGCTGCCCGGATGGACCGGATTCCCCTCGAACTTGCGGATCGTGCCGGTCTCCTTGTCCACGAACGCCAGCAGGCCGCAGGCCGCCTCGCAGTTGAAGCAGATGGTCGGCACGCAGCGGTGGTGCCGCTCGACCCGCCGTGGCCACGCCGTCGCGTCCAGCTCGACCCAGTCGTCCCAGCGCTCCGGCGGCGGACCGACGGCCAGCTCCCAGGGTGACGTCCGCAGATCCCGATCCGACACGTTGCCTCCTCGACCGTTTAGTGGCCCAATTCACGAATACGGTGGCATTCGGCCGCCGCTGCATCCGCGCGGGCTTCGTTCCGCTCCCTGCGGCGTAGCACTGGGGCTACGCCTCGGTCGCGCGCCTTGCCAGCGCGGCCCATCGGCGCCCTCGGTGCGTCACCGTATTCATGAACTGGACCACCTAGCTGATCGGCAGGGCCTGGCCGGCCCGCACGAAGATGTCCTCCTCGACCCACAGCCCCGCCAGGGCCGCAGCGCCGGCCACCGCCCAGACCCAGGACGGCTGCGGCGCCGCCAGCAGCAGCAGCGGCAGGACCACCCCGACCCCGACTCCGGCGGTCCAGTGCGTCCGCGCGTAGGGGCCGTGGCTGGTCAGGCGCGCCGCGCGCCGGAACTCGGGACGCCGCCCGGACGGGGCCAGCATCCCCTCCGCCAAGAGGAACAGGAGATGCAGGACGACCGCGCCGGCGAGCCCCGCGCGCAGGTGCGCCCTGCGCTCGGCCAGCATCCCGACGGCGGGGGCCAGCAGCAAGAGCAGGGCCGTTCCCGCGAGTATCGCCTGCACCACCAGGTGCAGCGAGAAGCCGCGCTTCATCCAGAGCACTCGGCCCCGGGCCTGCCCGAACAGCCAGGCGGTATACGCCGCCGTCGCGGCGGCGAGGACGGCCGCGAGGCCGTAGAGGGCCATGCCGCCCCACGGCACGGGCAGCGTCACCCCCGCGCCCGCCACCGCGACCCAGGCCAACAGCGCCGCCCCGTACCCCATCAGGACCCAGGCGCCGCGTGCGATCCAGGATCTCCAGTTCGGCCGCGTGAGGATGTAGAGGAAGCGCTCCGGCCGGCGCAGGTCGCCGATCAGGAAGCCCGTGGTCACCAGCAGGAAAAGCAGCGCGACGACGGGGGCCCACAACAGCGACCGATCCGCCGCCCCCGCCGCCCCCAGGAGCAGCCCCGCCGCCAGCACCACGCCCGCGGCCAGGGACTTCGCGAACAGGTAAGCGGTGACCTTCCAGCCCCAGAGGGGCGCGTGATCCACGTCATAGACGGTTTTCGCCCGGGCCCGGCGCTCCAGCGCCTCGAACGCCTCCGCGTCCAGCTGCGGCCCCGGCAGCCGGTCCGCCCAGAGGTAGCCCCCGGCACCGCTGGCGGCGGCGGGGTCGATCCCCGCCTCCGAGACCTCCCGGTAGAACACGTTGGGCCGTGTGCCGGCCTCGACCTTCCGGGCGGTCAGCTCCCCCGACGACTTCATGCGCGACACGACGCTCTCCGGATCGTCGAAGTCCCCCGGCAGGATCGCCTCGGTGGGACAGACCACGGCGCAGGAGGGGGCGAGACCCAGCTCGGTCCGGTGGGCGCAGAAGTGGCACTTCTCCGCGGTCCCGGTCGTCTCGTTGATGTAGAGGGCGTCGTAGGGGCACCCCTGCATGCACCCCTTGCACCCGATGCAGGCCGCCGGGTCGACGTCGACGATCCCGTCGGGGCGTTTCTCCAGCGCCCGCACCGGGCAGATGGTCACGCACGGGGCGTCGCTGCACTGGTTGCAGCGCAGGACGGCAAAGGAGCGCCGGACCTGCGGGAAGGAGCCCTCCTCGGTGTACTTGACCCAGGTCCGGAAGCTCCCCAGCGGGACACCGTTCTCGGACTTGCAGGCCACGGTGCAGGCGTGACAGCCGATGCAGCGGGAGTGGTCGATGACGAAGCCGAGTTGCACCAGAACCCTCGTTGGGAGACGAGCCGGGCGTCATCATAGCGTCCTT
>JASFRI010000385.1:0-4034 GCA_050115015.1 Acidobacteriota bacterium | reverse complement strand
TTGTCGTGCAGATGGGCCAGGGGTATCCTCCATCCCCGACTGGAGGAACCCATGCGAGGCGCCATCATCCCGATCGTCCAGATCGTCTCGGTCTTCCTGGCGGGGAGCATCGCGGGGGCCGCGGAGAAAGCTGCGGACCCCCCCGCGCTTCCCGACGAGACCGTCGCGTTCGGCGGGCATCACTACCTGGTGGTCGACGAGCCCGAGGTCCTTTCCTGGACCGCGGGGCAGGAGCGGTGCGTCGACTGGGGCGGGACGCTGGCGGTGGTGACCACGCCGGAGGAGGCGGCGTTCGTCGCGGGTCTCGCCGATGGCCGCTACCTGTTCCTCGGCGCCTCGGATGCTGCCGAGGAGGGAACCTGGCGCTGGGTCGACGGTACCCCCTGGGAGTTCACGTTCTGGATGGCCGGCCAGCCGAATGACTACGGCGGGAGCGAGGACTACCTGGCCACCTACGATGACGGCGAGTGGGTGGACGTCGAGCACGAGGGCCGGGCGTTCTGGATGCCCACCGGCTTCCTCTGCGAGTGGGGGTGGTAGCCGCTACGCCTGCGTGGTGACGCCCCGCACCCAGGCCTGCAGCTCGGCGACAGTGCGGTATCCCAGGCGGTCATAGAGCGGCTTTCCGGCGGGGGTCGCGCCCAGGAAGAACGCCTCCACACCTCGGTCCTTCTCCTCCGCCATGACGGTGGACAGCAGGGCCTTGCCGACCCCCTTGCCCTGGGCCTCCGGCGCGGTGCCCATCGCCCAGATCCCGGCCACGCTCCCGTGACGGGTCACCGTGACGGTGGACAGCGCCTCTCCGCCGCGGCGCGCCAGGGACACCCGGAACCCCGGGAGGTTCACCGTGGACTGCGTGACCGTGCGGGTCACCGAGTCCTCGGGCATCCCGAAGGCCCGGGCCAGGACGCTGGCGCTGTCCCGGAGGTCCTCCGGTGCCGTGGCGCGGGAGATCTGCAGGTCGGGGTCCGCATGGGCCCGGACCGCGGACGCCGGGCAGACCATCAGCGGCCAGTCGACGACGTGCTCGAGCCCGAGCCGGCGGCGGGATTCGGAGAGGCCCTGGACGGCCTCCGGGGCCACCATGGCCACGAAGGGAAGGTCACGGTCGGCGCACACCTCGGCGAACGTACCGAAGGTGGCGGCGCCCCGGGCGGAGCCGTCCAGCGCGAGCAGGTAGTTCAGGTCCGCCACGGGCTCGCCCGATAGGACCAGCCAGACCGCGCCGGACGTGCGCGCCTCGAAGCCCGGCGAGCCGCCGAGAAACGTGGACAGGGCCTGGGCCGTGAGTCGTACCAGGACCTCCGTGCTCAGCTCCATCCCGTGATGATGCCCGTGCGAGGGCGGAGATGCAAGCCGGGAGGCGGCTGCCGGGCCCGACGGCGGGTGCATCCTGTCCGGGGGTTTGACACCGCGGCTCGCAGGCCACCATACTCTCCGCTCGAAACCTCCACCGTACCCCGTCAGGGGAAACCCACCAATCGCCGTGATCTACGTCAACAACGCGGGAACGACCTGGCCCAAGCCGGACGCTGTGCCCGAGGCCGTTGCCGGGGCGCTCGATGCGGAGCCCGCCGATGCCGCGGATCGGTTTCGGGCCGCACACGAGCGGATCGCCCGCTTCCTCGACGTGCGGGAACCCGAGCGTCTCCTCCTGACGCCGTCCTGCACCGGAGCCCTCGCCGTGGCGCTGGCGGACCTTCCGTGGAAGCAGGACGATGTCGTGGTCACCAGCGCGCTGGAGCACCATGCGCTGGCGGGTCCCGTGGAGCGGTTGGTGCGCGATCGAGGAGTGACACACCGGCCCATTCCCTATCGTCCGGGAACGCCCCTCGACCTCGATCTCCTGCGGGACGTCCTCCGGGGCGGCGGCGTCCGGCTCGTGGCGGTGACCGCAGCGTCGAACGTCACCGGCGAACTGCTGCCGGTGCAGGCGATCGTCGACCTCGCGCATGAGCACGGTGCGCTCTGCCTGGTGGACGCGGCCCAGACCGTCGGCCTGCTGCCGGTGAACGCCGCGGCGATGCGTCCGGACATCCTCACCTTTGCCGGCCACAAGGGGCCTCTGGGCCCCCCCGGCATCGGGGGCCTGTGGGCCGCGCCCGGGGTCCGCTTCGAGTCGCCCCGGGCGGTCTGCGACATCACTGCGGGTGCCGCCTGCGCTCCCTTCCCGACGTACTGCGACGTGGGCTCGACGAACCTGCCCGCGGCGGCGGGTCTCGCGGCGGGGATGTCGTGGCTCGAGGGCCCGGGCAGGGAAGCGCCGGGACGGGCCCGGAAGCTGGCGCGCCGCCTCGCCATGGCGCTCGGGGAACGGCCCGGGGTGGTCCTGTTCGGTGGGCTGGAGGCCGGACGGACCGCGACGGTCTCGTTCCGGATCGACTCGCTACCCGTGCAGGAGGCCGAGGCGTTCTTCCGGGAGCGGTCGATCCTCCTGCGGGCAGCGGCGCACTGCGCCCCGATGGCCCTGGAGGCGATCGGCTCGCCCGGCGGCACGATCCGCGTTAGCTTCGGCGTGTTCAACCGCGGCGGCGACGTCGACGCGGTGCTGGCAGCGGTGGACGAGGCGATCCCGGCGGGACGGTGAGCACTCGGGTGAGAATCCTGCCCGAGTGCGGAGCGGCACGGCGGTCGTGTGAGCGAGTAAGTCGGTTGTCCGGATGTCGGCGGCGATGGACTCCAAAGCTCCGGTACGGTCGCTGGAATCCTCTCCACGTCGAGAAGACTAGCCCGATGGTCCGGCGGGGACGTCCACCGCCGCACCGAGATCGCCTGGACGCGGGCTGTGGGAAGGCGCGCTACCAAAGCGCCACGCCGCAGGCGGCGGAAGCGAGCCAGGGGGATGCAGCGGCGGCCAAGCACCACCGTGTTTGTGAATCGGGCCGCTAACGCTGCTGGAGAAGCCCCGTTCCAATCAGCGGGTTTCTCCGGCGCCGGATGCCGCGCGCATCCGGTCGAGGAGTGCCCTGAAGCGAGGTCGATCCCTGATTGCCTCGAAGGTCGGATCTCCCTCTAGATACTCGTAGTCGTCATCCCCGAGCTCGATATCCCGCTCCAGTTCATCCAGCGCGGCATCCTCGTTCCCTTGGAGCATCCGCAGCATCGCGACGTTGTAATGCGCGTCCGGATCTTCCGGAGCCATCCGGACCACCCCCTCGCAGCGCGTCGCTGCCGTCTTCACGTCCTGGATCTGGAGATAGTAATCGCAGATATTGATCGACGCATCGAGGAGGTAAATGAAGTCCGGATCCCCTGGAGCGTTCTCGATGCCCAGCCCCTCCAGGCTGTCCAGTACCGCCTCGAAGTGTCCCCGCGCCTGGTCGTAATCCCCCCGATCCGCGAGGATGACTCCCAGGTTGTTGTGCGCCGGGACGAACGAATCGTCCATTTCCAGGACCCTGCGGTAGATCGCCTCCTCATCGTCGAGCCAGCCGGCTCCGGCTATCGAAGGAGCGGGACTGGCCTGCGACTCCGATTGCCCGATCTCCAGGTCTGCCATCCTTCGTTCTCGAAGCGCGACTGCCAGGTTGTAGAGCAGCACGGCATTCTCCGGGTCCAGCTCCACGGCCTTGCGGTGCTCTTCGATCGACCGATCGAACCGCTGCTGCTTGCCCAGGACCTTCCCGAGGTTATTGTGGGGCACGGCGTGTTCGGGGACGAGATGGGTCACGATAAGGTCGTCCACTCGAGCTCTCTCGAGCCGCTGCTCCCGGGATAGCTTCCTGCCGTCTTCCATGAGCTCGGCCGCCGTCTCGTAACACAGACCCCTGCGCAGGAGCGACCAGAAGTCTCTGGGGTCGCGAGCCGCGGCCTCGCTGTAATACGGGACCGCCTCCTGACAGTTGCCATCCACGTGGAAACTCTCACCCCGTAGCCGGTAGTCCAGGGCAATCCTGGGTGGTGTTGCCTCGGCCAGCTGCTTCTCGCGGGCTGAGGTCGCCGTGTCTCCGCTCTTTCTTGCCAGCTTGCTCCGCACCAGGTGGACGCTCGAGAGTCCCGGTCGCACCTGCTCGGCGACGCGGAGGTCTTCGAGT
>JASFRI010000384.1:0-4035 GCA_050115015.1 Acidobacteriota bacterium | reverse complement strand
AGGTCGGCGACAGCGCCTCCGTCAGGGCCATCCGGTAGACCCGGTAGGTGTCGACCCGGATGGAGGTCCCGGCGCTGTTGGTCGTCACCCGGCTCCACTGCAGCTCCACGGTGTCCGCGCCTGCCGGCGCCGCCTGCAACCCGCCGGGCGGATCCGGGAGGTTCTGGGTGGTCGACGTCCCGTCCTGCGGGGAGGCCAGCGGCTGGCTCTCCTTGCCGCACTCGTCCACCGCGGTGATGTCGTAGTAGTAGGTCCGGCAGGCGACCACGTTCGTGTCCTTGAAGGTGCCGATCCCCGCGGGCAGCGCGGTCTCGTCCAGCAGCAGGTTGGCGGGATCCGCCACGCTGCCCGACACCGTCGAGCGGTAGAGCCGGTAGCCCGCCAGGTCGCGGATCTTCGTGGGCTCCGGGTCGCAGGAGACGGTCTCCACGTTCGTGGTCACCTCCGTCCAGATCAGCCGGATGGCGTCCTCCTCGGCCGGACCGGCCCCCCCTCCGCTCCCGCCCGTGGCGTCCAGGGAGAACACGGCCGACGGCGTGTTGATGTCGCCGATGGTGACCGGCGCCGGCGTCGCGAGGCTCGAGGCGGTGCTGACGTTCCCCGCGATGTCCTCGGCCCGGATGCGGAAGTAGTACGTTCCGCCGTCGATGAGGCCGTCCGCCAGGAACGGCGTGCTCTTGGCGGTGGTCGGCGAGCCCAGCGCGGACGTGGAGGTCCCGCTCAGCACGGTCCACTGGCTGACCGCGTCCCCGCCGGCGGGGGTGTCCCAGGTCAGGAGCGCCGCGTCGCAGTGTCCCGGACAGGCCTGGAGGTTCTGGGGCTGGGACGGCGGGATCGTGTCGTGGTCCGGCCGGCCCACGTTACCGGCGTTCCGGGGCACGACGTCCTGGACGAGCGTGAATTTGCGGTGGTTCTCGGTGGCGCTGAAGGGATCGTCGGGGTCCGTGTAGCGCATATCCGGATCCGGGGTCATGCCGGTCAGCCGGACCTCCACCCGCCGGACGAGCTCGCGGCTCGTCACGGCGTTGGAGGTGTCGGCACCGCCGATGTCGTCGCTCGCGTCCGCCGGCGTGTCGGGGCTGAGGAGAGTCCCCCCCGCGTCGTAGTAGAGGAACTCCATGGAGTAGATGTTGTCCGCCACCGGCGTCCGGGTAACGTTCGTGCTGTTCGTGTTCACGGTGATCCGGTACAGCGTGTAGGGCGGGTCGTCCTGGACCACCGCCAGGTTCGGGACGTTCACCGTCTCCGTGGTGCCGTCCCGGACGCCGCCGGTGACGTCGGCGACGAAGGTCAGCGTGTCGCCGCTCGTCGCGCCGGGCTTCCCCAGGGCGTACGTGACGATCTCGTCATTCCCCACCGAGACGATGTCGAAGGGGCTGCTTCCGCCCGCGAGGGCCACCTCCACGTCGGCGTTCTTCGTCGCGTCCTCGAAGTCGAAGTCGCCGCGCAGGGTGATGGCGGTGTCCCAGGCCCCCTCCAGCTGCTCGTCGGGGCGGGTTGTGCCGTCGGGGTTGTAGTTGAACCCCATCATGCGCAGGTCGGTCACCAGGTTCTCGAAGGCGATCCGCGTGTTCTGCTGCGCCGCGGTGGCGTTGTCGCCGAGCTTGTAGCTGCGCGCCAGGGCGTTGTAGAGGATCATCGCCACCGCCGCCGCGACCACGAACACCGTCATCGCCACGAGGAGCTCGGCCAGGGACATGCCGACCTGCCGCCGCTTCCACGTTCCTTTGAGGCTGGAGTTGCTCTTCATCGGGACCTCCGGGCGCCAACCGTCAGAACAGCACCGACTCGACGGTGAGCGTCTTCACGTCCGGCCCCTCGTTCCAGAGGACATCCAGGTGCACGCGGATGCCCTCCGCGGAGTCGAACGTCGGGGGCGACACCGCGCCCCCGAGGGGTGTCAGGGTGATCTCGGCCCTGCCGAGATACAGGCTCTGATCGATCAGCGCCTGCCACTGGGCCGAGGCGAAGCTGTCGGTGTCCGAGGACACCGTGCAGCCGGTGTTCGTGGTGCAGGTGGGGAAGAGATCCACCACCTGGTCGCCGAAGGACTCGATCTCCTCGAGGATGTCGCTGGCGATGGTCGAGGCCTCGGTCATCTGCCGCCCGCTCTTCACGCGCTGGCCTCCCAGCACGAAGAGGGACGCGACCGAGACCAGCACCCCCGCCAGGATCCCCAGGGCGATCAGGATCTCCACCAGCGTCATGCCGCGCTCCCGTCGCCGCCGGACGGCGGCCGGGCGCACCCCACACCCCATCAACCCGGTCATGATGTCAGCTTCTCCTGCGTGGTCTTCACCCGCCCCACCGGGGAGACCTCGAACGTGTAGCGATCCGTGCGGCTCGGCGTGACGGTCCCTTCCACCCGGAGAAACTGGCTCGTCGGGGTCGTCCCGGTGTAGCCCGTCGGGGTGGCGCAGGCGCCGTTGGGGTTGAACAGGAACACCCCGCCCGTGGTGATGTCCACGCCGTCGGGGAGCTCACCGTCGAAGATCGTGGTCCCGCCCCGTCGCACCTCCCAGCGGTCCTGGGGCGTGCCGAAGGCGATGAACAGGTGGGTCTCGCGCTCCGTCACCGCCCGCTGGCGGGCCGCGTTGATCATCGAGACCATCTGGTCCACCGCCGTCCCCGCGCGGTAGGCCCGGAGGAACGCGGTGAAGTTCGGGATGGTGACGACCAGCAGGATGCCGATGATCGCCACCACCACCAGGACCTCCGCGATGGTCATCCCCGCGTCACGCCGCTCGTGTCGGTATCTCATCGTCCTCTCGGTGCCTCCTGGCCCCGCGTTGCTCCGCAGTCGGGGGGTCTCACAGCAAGGGGGGTGCCAGCCGTCACCCGCTCGCACCCATCCACACAACCCACCTCACGTCAACAATTTGGATGGATGCCGGAAGGGGTACCCGTGAACTGCGCGGATCCCGGCAGGGGCCGGCCGGAGGGGATTCCGGGTCGAAAGGTAACACCTCAGGAAGCGCCCTTCCGTGCGATTCCCGGCGCCTGCAGGGGCAGGGTCACGGTGAACCGGGCCCCGCCCCAGGGCCCACGGTCCAGGGCGATGCGGCCGTCGTGATAGACCACCGTCTTGCGGACGAGCGCCAGGCCGAGGCCGGTCCCCTCCCGCTTCGTGGTGAAGAACGGGCGGAACAGGTCCTCCGCCGTCACCCCCTCGGCCGGCCCGGGCCCGTCGTCGTGCACTACCAGGTCGAACTCGCCGTCCTCCGGCCGGAGGGCGCCCCGGATCTCGACGCGCCCCCCGTCCCCCACCGCCTCCACGGCGTTTCGCGCCAGGTTCATGACGGCCTGCCGGATCAGCGCCTCGTCCGCCTCGATCCGCGGCCATTCCCCCTCCCGCTCCAGCCGCTTCCCGGCGGCCGCCGGCTCCTCCCGCAGCGTCTCGAGGACATCCGACACGGTCGCCCCGAGGTCGAAGGACTCCAGGTTCAGGGACACCGGGCGGGCGAAGCGGAGGTAATCGGACAGCACCGCCTGGATCGACTCCACCTCCTGGCGGATCGCCTCGGCGTGCTCCCGCGCCTCCCCCTCGGAGGTCCGCGACGCCAGACGCGCATATCCCAGGATCGTCGCCAGGGCGTTGCGGACCTCGTGGGCGATGCCCGCGGAGAGCTCCCCGACCTCCGCCAGGCTCTCCCGCAGCCGGACCTTCTCCTCCACCTGGCGGATCTCCGTCAGGTCCGAGAACAGGCAGAGCACGCCGGCCCGTGCCTCCCCGCCGAAGGGGGACACGCTGGCGCCGACGTGGCTGGAGCGGGCTCCGCGGTGGACCGCCACGAGGACGCGGCGCTGCGGGATGCCGTCCCGCAGGCAGGCGTCCACGAGCCGGCCCAGGTCCGGCGCCGCCCGCAGCACCTCGGCAGCGGGGGAGCCGAGGGAGGCGGCCTCCTCGACGCCCAGGATCCGCGCGGCGGCCGGGTTGATCGCGGTGACGGTCCCCCCCCGGTCGGTGGCGACGAGCCCGCTGGGCATGTCCCGGAACACGGGCCCCGCCGGGGGCACGGCGCCGGCGCCGTGCTC
>JASFRI010000383.1:0-4050 GCA_050115015.1 Acidobacteriota bacterium | reverse complement strand
GCCAAGGGGATGCGAAAGATCCTCGTCGAGAGCGACGGCGGCGAGAGCCGCGACTACTCGGTGCCGAAGGGTGTGCACGTCAACGTCCAGGAAGGGGAGCGCATGCGGGCCGGCGAGCAGCTCATCGACGGTCCCATCAACCCCCACGACATCCTGAGCGTCCTGGGCAAGGAGGCGCTGCAACGGTACCTGGTCAACGAGATCCAGGAGGTCTACCGTCTGCAGGGCGTGAACATCAACGACAAGCACATCGAGGTCATCGTCCGGCAGATGATGCGGTGGGTGAAGATCGAGGAGGTCGGTGACACCGAGTTCATCGTGGACGAGCAGGTGGACAAGTTCCGGTTCCAGGAGGAGAACGAGCGCGTGATCAGCGAGGGAGGCGAGCCCGCCACGGGTCGACCCCTCCTCCTGGGGATCACCAAGGCGTCCCTGTCCACCGAGAGCTTCATCTCCGCCGCCTCCTTCCAGGAGACGACGCGGGTGCTGACCGAGGCCAGCATCAGCGGTAAGGTGGACTATCTGAGAGGGCTGAAGGAGAACGTCATCATGGGGCGGCTCATCCCGGCTGGCACCGGAATGGACCATTACCGGCGCATGGCCATCGCCCCGGATCAGACCGAGCGCACCGAGCCGGAGCTTCCGGAGGTGGACATCCTCGACGCGGGCCTCGATACGGCGGCGGTCAAGAAGATCCTCTCGGTCGGAGGGGAGGGCAGCTAGAACGGTCCCAGCGCACCGCTCACCGCGGCGACACCGGCCCCGGAGCCTCTCCGGGAGCCGGCCCACCGGCCGCTGGGTGATGTGCGTAACCTTCTCTTGACATAGATTTTAGCAATCTGCTAACATCCGGAAGTTTTTGACCAGTCCAACTGTCCCCGGGTCGGAAGGCACTTGGGTGTACGTCCATAAGTGCCTTTCCTTCCAGGTATTTCTGTGAGGAAGCCGTGCCGACGATCAACCAGCTGGTCCGCAGTGGCCGCGTGAAGCAGACTTACTCCTCCAGCAGCCCCGCGCTGCAGAAATCGCCCCAGCGACGGGGGGTTTGCGTCCGCGTCTACACATCCACGCCGAAGAAGCCGAACTCGGCGCTCCGGAAGGTCGCCCGCGTCCGCCTGACCAACGGGATCGAGGTGACGACCTACATCCCCGGGGTCGGCCACAACCTGCAGGAGCACTCCATCGTGCTCATCCGCGGGGGCCGCGTGAAGGACCTGCCCGGTGTGCGGTATCACGTGGTGCGCGGCACCCTCGATTCGGTCGGCGTCGACGGACGGCGGCAGAGTCGCTCCAAGTACGGCGCGAAGCGTCCGAAGGCCTAGGTGCAGGAGGGATAGCGTGCCCAGAAGACGGGAAGTCAAGAAGCGGGAGATCCTGCCGGATCCCATTTACTCGTCGCCGCTGGCGACGCGCTTCATCAGTGCGATCATGCGGGACGGGAAGAAGTCCACCGCCCAGGGGATCTTCTACGGGGCGATGGACATCATCAAGGCCAAGACCAGCGACGACCCGCTGAAGGTCTTCAAGAAGGCCGTGGACAACGTCAAGCCCACGGTGGAGGTGAAGTCCCGGCGCGTCGGAGGCGCCACGTACCAGGTTCCGGTGGAGGTGCCCGCCGGGCGGCGCCTGTCGCTGTCGATCCGCTGGCTGATCGGCTACGCCCAGCTTCGCAACGAGCGGACGATGCGCGAGAAGCTCGCGGGCGAGTTCATGGATGCCTCCAACTATCAGGGCGGCGCCATGCGCAAGAAGGACGATACCCATCGCATGGCGGAGGCCAACAAGGCCTTCGCTCACTACCGGTGGTAAGGGAAGATCGGATCAAGTCATGGCACGGCAGGTACCCCTACAGCGGAACCGGAATATCGGCATCATGGCGCACATCGATGCCGGTAAGACCACGGTGACCGAGCGGGTCCTGTTCTATACGGGCATCACCCACAAGATCGGCGAGGTCCACGACGGGACCGCGACGATGGACTGGATGGCCCAGGAGCAGGAGCGCGGCATCACCATCACCGCGGCCGCGACCACCTGCTTCTGGAGGGAATACCGGATCAACATCATCGACACCCCCGGGCACGTGGATTTCACCGCCGAGGTGGAGCGCTCCCTCCGGGTGCTCGACGGCGCCATTGCCGTCTTCTGCGCCGTGGGCGGCGTCGAGCCGCAGTCCGAGACCGTCTGGCGGCAGGCGGACAAGTACCGGGTTCCACGGATCGCCTTCGTGAACAAGATGGACCGCACCGGCGCCGACTTCCTCCGGGTGGTGGAGCAGATGGAGGTGAAGCTCCACGCGCGTCCGGTGCCCGTGCAACTGCCGATCGGGGCGGAGGAGGACTTCCTCGGCGTGGTGGACCTGGTGTCGAACCGGGCCTTCGTCTGGGAGACCGACGCCATGGGGGCGGCCCTGACGGAGAAGGATCCTCCAGCGGAGATGTCGCAGGCCATCGCGGCCGCCCGGGAGCGGCTGGTGGAGGCTGCCTGCGAGGTGGACGACGCGCTCCTGGAGAAGTACCTGCAGGGGAAGACCCTCCCCGCGAAGGATCTGCGGGCGGCCCTGCGCCGCGGGGCCGTGACCCTGCGCTTCACGCCGGTGCTCTGCGGTGCCGCCTTCAAGAACAAGGGTATTCAGCCGTTGCTCGATGCCGTCGTGGACTACCTCCCGGCGCCCAATGACGTCCCGGCGATCGAGGGGGTGCTCCCCGGCAGCGAGGACGTGGTGGTCCGGCGCTCGGCGGACGACGAGCCCTTCGCGGGCCTCGTCTTCAAGATCGTCTCGGATCCCTTCGTCGGTCACCTGGCCTACCTGAGGGTCTATTCCGGCGCGCTGAAGAGCGGCAGCTACATCTACAACGCGACCCAGGACGTCCGGCACCGGGTGGGACGGCTCCTGAAGATGCACGCCAACAAGCGCGAGGACGTGAAGGAGCTCTGGGCCGGCGATATCGCCGCGGCGGTGGGGCTCGCCAAGGCCCGCACCGGGGATACCGTATGTGACCAGACGCACCCGGTCCTCCTGGAGGCCATGGACTTCCCGGAGCCGGTGATGGCCGTCGCCATCGAGCCCAAGACGAAGGCGGACCAGGAGAAGCTGGGGGGTGCCCTCGCCAAGCTCGCGCAGGAGGACCCGACCTTCCGGGTGCACACGGATCCCGAGACCGGCCAGACCCTGATCTCGGGGATGGGGGAGCTTCACCTGGAGATCATCGTCGATCGACTCCTGCGGGAGTTCAAGGTCGCCGCCAACGTGGGCCGCCCGCAGGTCGCGTACCGGGAGACCATCCGGAAGCCGGCCACCGCGGAGGGGCGCTTCGTGCGCCAAACCGGCGGGCACGGCCAGTACGGCCACGTCGTGATCGAGGTGGAGCCGTGCGACCCGGACGTGGGGTACGCCTTCGACAATGCCATCGTCGGCGGCGTCATCCCCAAGGAGTTCATCAAGCCGGCGGAGCAGGGGATGCGCGAGGCCATGGAGCACGGGGTCCTCGCGGGGTTCCCGATGACCAACATCAAGATCCGCCTCTTCGACGGGTCGTTCCACGAGGTCGACTCCTCGGAGCTGGCGTTCAAGGTGGCCGGCTCGATGGCCTTCAAGGAGGCGGCCCGGAAGGCGGAGCCCGCTCTCCTGGAGCCCATGATGCAGGTCGAGGTGGCGGTTCCCGAGGAGTACCTCGGGGACGTGATCGGCGATCTCAACTCCCGTCGGGGACGGATCGGGCACATCGACTCCCGGGCGGGGACGCAGATCCTCAAAGTGACGGTCCCCCTGGCCGAGATGTTCGGCTACGCGACCGCCCTGCGCTCGCTGACGCAGGGCCGTGCCAACTATTCGATGCACTTCCTCCGTTACGAGGAAGCGCCGAAGAACGTCCGTGAAGAGGTCATCGCCAGCGTGCACGGGACGGCCGCCTGATCCGGCCACGTGATCTGACGATTCGACAGGAGGAGTGAAATGGCGAAGGAGAAGTTCGATCGGAGCAAGCCCCACGTGAACGTGGGAACGATCGGTCACGTGGACCACGGGAAGACGACGCTGACGGCGGCGAT
>JASFRI010000382.1:0-4064 GCA_050115015.1 Acidobacteriota bacterium | reverse complement strand
GATGCGGTGGCAGCGACGGGCCTCCTCCTGGATGCGCTCGAGGTTCCGCTCCAGCTCCTCCGGCCCGCAGCCGTCGCGCAGCAACTGCGCATAGCCGATCACGCCGGTCAGGGGGTTGTTCAGCTCGTGCGCCACCCCGCTGAGCAGCTCTCCCATGACCGAGAGCTTCTCGGACTGGATCAGGCGGTCCTGCAGGATCTCCTTCTCGGCCTCGGCCTGGCGGCGGTCGGTGACGTCCCGGCCGATGACCTGCAGGAGGGAGGTGCCACCGCACTGCACCGGGCTCGCGATGATCTCCAGCGTGCGGACCTTGCCCTGCCGGTCGCCGATGCGGATCTCCCGGGGGCGATGGCTGTGCGCGCCCGCCGCGTTCCGGAGCTCGCGCACCGCGGCGGCGACGTCCCCCTCGAGCAGCTCCGGCAGCGAGCGGTCCACGAGCTCCCGCGGCGTCCGTCCGAACAGATGGCAGGCGCGTGGATTCACCTCGCGGATGGCGAGGGCCTCCGGGTCGAGCAGGAAGATCGCCTCCGGAGAGGCCTGGAGCAGCGTGCGGTACTTCTGCTCCGACTCCGAGGCCCGGTGCCCCATGGCCTCGCAACGGCTCTCCAGTCGGATCTGGTGTGAGAGGTCCCGGATGATCCCGCTGACCCCGACGACCCCGCCCTCGACGTCCCGGATGGGCGAGAGCGTGAGCAGCACGTCGATCTCATGACCGTCCTGATGCAGGCGGCGGCTCCGTTGCTGGCGCACCCCCTGACCGTCGGCGACCTCGCGGAGCAGGCGCTCCGCCGCGCGCGCCTCCCCGGGGGACCACAGGTGGGAGATCGGCAGGCCCACCGCCTCCGAGGCCGCAAAGCCGAACAGCCGCTCCGCCGCCGGGTTCCAGCGCTTTATGATCCCCTCGATATCGGTCGCGATGATCGCATCGCCGGCGGCGTGCACCAGGCTCTCGAGATAGTCCCGGCTCTCCACCGCATCCCGGAGCAGCCGCTGGCGGTCCAGCACCTGTGCCACCTGCCCGGCCAGGCATGCCAACAGCTCCACGGTGAGGTCGTCGAAGGCGTCCGCGCTCGCCGCCAGCAGCTGCAGGCTCCCGGAGGATCGTGCCGCGCCGCGCAGGGCCAGGACCAGGACACTCGCGATCCCCTCCGGCAACGGCACGTCGTCGGAGGCGACGCGCCGGCTCGACCCATCGCGGAACGCCTCCTCGAACATCTGCACCGGAAGGGCCGGGAACCTCGGGAGCGGGCTATCCGGGGCGTGGCGCCAGCGGGAACCCCCGGCATCCGCGTCCCCCGGCAGGACGACCCGGGCGGCCACGAAGCCGAGCCCCTCGACGAGGCCGTCCAGCATCGCACCGATGGCCCCCTCGGGATCGGGGGTCGCCAGCGCCGTCTTGCAGATGTCCGCGGCTCCGCGGAAGGTCCTGAGTGCCGATCTCGCTTGCTGCGGCCCGTCCATGGCGCTCCTCGCGGGGACCCGCCCCGGTACGGGCAGGCCCCTCCCCGATGGCAGCAGGATCCGTGCCACGGATCCAGCTCCCCGGTCCGGTGCGGGTCCGCGGATCCAGCTGCCCAGCAGGCGGATCCGCACCCTTCCCGGTGCCTCCGACCGGAGGGGCCCGGGATCCGGCGGTGGATTGACGGGTTCGCCAATCGGCTGACGGAATCCGGCACGCGGGCCGCGGGAGGGCCGGGAATACTCCCGCGACCGCCGCGTTACCCGTGCAGACGGGGCGGACGGTGGTGGCCTTCGATTCCCGCGGAAGTGGCGGCCGCACCGCTCGTCCCTCGCGGGGCCGAGAGGTTTCATGCCGGTGCCTCTCGGCCCCGGTTCTTGTACGGGGGGATTTGGCCGGTGCCGCCAGCCCCGGTATTCCCGGAGCGATGGCTTGGTGGCAGGCGTCCGTCAGGTGCTCTCCCCCCCACTCGAGGAGAGGAGGCTAGGAATTGAGATTGACTCGACTCGATCGTTCGGCAGGAACGACACCGGCCGCTCTTGTGGAAAGCAAGAAGCACACCATCCGTACGGATTCCGACAGCACCCGCCTGACTGCTTCATACAAAACAACTTAGGATGCTCATCGGCCCGGTCGGGCGGCCCGCCGCGCTCCTCGGGTGTCGCCGCGACAGGACACCGCGCCGGGCGCCGGGTTGCCCCGGGCGCCGCCGGCGCGCATATTCGCCGGGGCGGGAGAGGGAGGTGCACGGTGCAGGCGGTCCAGCGCGTCCTCGTGGTGGACGACGATCCCGATACCCGGGCGGTGATCGCCCGGACGCTGGAGGCGGACGGCTTCGACGTGGATACCGCCTGCGACAGCGGCATGGCCCTCCGCAAGATCCGCTCGGCCCGCTACGACCTGGCCATCGTCGACCTGATGCTGCCCGACACCGACGGCGTCGTCCTGCAGGCGCAGATCCAGGACACCGACCCGCAACTCTCCCGCCGCCTGATCTTCACCACCGGCTACACGGATCGACCGGTCGTCCTGCGCTATCTCCGACGGATGGGGCGGGCGTTCCTGGGGAAGCCGTTCAAGGCCGGAGACCTGATCGACGCCGTCCGTACCTCGCTCGCCGCCGCCGATCCGGAGTAGCCGGAACGGGACGCCGCCCCTCAGGACGTCGGGATCTTGAGGACCTGGCCGGCGTGGATCTTCCAGTAGGAAGCCGGGAACCCGTTGAACCGGCGCAGGTCCCCCAGCGTCACACCGTGCCGCCCGGCGATGGCGGAGAGGGTGTCCCCTCGACGGACCGTGTAGAGGACGTAGCGCGGGATGCGGCTGGCGGGATCGATCCGGAGCGTCGTCAGCGCGGAGACGTCCTGGGTCCACAGCCGGTTGTCGCGGATGAGGGTCCACTCCGGATAGCCGGTGCGGCGCGCGACGGCGCCGAGGTCCTCCCCGGGTAGCACCTCCAGGGCGGCCCATTCCGTCTGGCGCTCCAGCGGGATGATCACGAGGGTGCCGGGTAGCAGCGTGTCGACGTGCCACAGCCCGTTCGCCTGACGAAGGTCGTCCGGCGAGACCCCGAACACGTAGGCCAGGTTCAGGTAGAGGTCCCCCAGCCGCGAGACGTAGCGGAGCGTGTCCCCCTCCTCCACGACCGGCATCGGGTACGGCCCGTCGGGATAGACGATCAGGTTCCCCGCCTTGAGGGGACGATGGGCCAGGAACGGATTGTGCAGCCGCAGGATCATCAGCGGCACGCCGGTGCGCGACGTGACGGACCACCAGTCCTCGCCCTGCCCCACCTCATCGAGGTGCAGCCGCGTCGCCGCCGCCCGGATGGCCGGCTCGTGCTCGCGCAGGACGTTCTTGTAGTAGGAGATCCCGACCACGTACTGCACGGTCTCCATGCGCATCGGCCGGTGCCGGAGGATGTGCGCGGGGCCACCGTTGTAGGCCGCCAGCGCCAGATCCTCCCGCTCGAACCGATCCCGCATCTGCGCGAAGTACTTGATCCCGGCCTCGATGTTCGTGTCCACCCCGAGGAGCCGGAACGTGGAGGGCATGACCTGGAAGTACCCCTCCGCGCCGGCCTGCGACGTGAGTCCCCGGTTGCCGCCGGACTCGTACAGGCAGATGGCCCGGGCCAGTTGGGGATCGACGCCATACCGCTCCGCGTGCCGCGAGATCTCCGTCTCGATCTCCATCGTCTTGCGGTACATGCCCAGCAGGGACACGGAGAGATTCCCGCCTACCCGGTCGACCAGCCCTACCTCGCGGGTGCCGGAGCGGGCGCCCGCGGGCGGCACGACGAGCCCTGTGGCCAGGGCGACCAGGATCGGGGCAAGGAGCCCCGGTCGGCGATGGACGTTCGAGGGTGTCGGCGATCGCACGCGGCGCATACCTCCTACCCGACGTGGGGATGGGCGTAAGATACGGTCCGGCGGCCGCGCTTTCAACCGTCGCCGGAGCGCGGCCGGCGGCGCCGCCGGGCCCCCCCGCGGCCGGCGGTCCGCCCTCCCCGGCGGTCCTGCCGGGACCTGCCCGGCGCGGCGCCCCCGCGGCGCCGTCCCCGGCGGGGGCCCGTGTGGCGATCGGGCTCGGGAGGGTACTGCCG
>JASFRI010000381.1:0-4080 GCA_050115015.1 Acidobacteriota bacterium | reverse complement strand
TACGCGCCGCGACGAAGCTCCGCGCCCACCTTGGGGCCGACGAAGTAGTCCTTCCAGAGCGAGAAATCCGTGAGGAACGCGCCCTCCTGCAGACAGGAGACCACCTCCGGACCGACGCCCTCCACCGAGGCCAGATCGTCGAAGGAGCGCAGCACCCCCGAGTCCCTGCGGCGATCGAGGATGCCCGCCGCCAGCGCCGCGGGATCCGCGCCTGCGATCCCCGGACAGCTCGCGATGCGTTGGCGCAGCTCCTCCTCCCCAACCTGGTTGAGGTTGATCCGGCCCGCCTGCCGGGCGGCCACCTCCTCCGGCGTGTAGAGGGCCTGGAGGATGACGGCGGAGATGTCGGAGGCGTCCTCCTCCTCGGTGCTCCGCGCCCGGACGAGGACGGTGTTCTCGGCGGGATCGCCGACTCGCTGCAGGCTGACGTCCGCGAGGGCTGGGCTGCTCTCGAGCTTGGCGCGCAGGTCGACCATGTTGGGAGGCTCGGCGAACTTGAACTCCACCTCGGTCCCGCCGCGGAAGTCGATGCCGAAGTTGAACCCGACAACCATCATGGCGATGACCGCCGCCACGGCCAGGGCCCCGGAGAGGATCATCCCGAAGGACCTCTTCTCCATGAACTTGAAGTTCGTGTCGGTGAAGATCTGCATGTTTCTCCTCGCCGCGCCGGCGCCGGCGGTGACTTCAGATGCTCAGGCGTTCGACCCGCGGCCGGCTACCGAGATAGAGGTCGAAGAGCAGCCTGGAGACGAAGACCGCGGTGAACACGTTGGCCAGGATGCCCACGGAGAGCGTCACCGCGAACCCCTTGATGGGACCGGTCCCGTAGGAGTAGAGGGCCACCGCCGAGATCAGCGTCGTCAGGTTCGAGTCGAGGATCGTGGTGAAGGCCTTGCCGAAGCCCCCGTCCACGGCGGAGCGGACGGTCTTCCCCAGCCGCAGTTCCTCGCGGATGCGCTCGAAGATCAGCACGTTCGCGTCCACGGCCATGCCGACGGTCAGGATGTAGCCAGCGATCCCGGGCAGCGTCAGGGTGGCGCGGAAAGCGGCCATGATCCCCAGGATCAGGACCAGGTTCAGCGCCAGCACGACGATCGCGTTCATCCCGGACAGTCGGTACCAGATCAGCATGAAGCCCACGACCAGGCCGAGGCCGAGCAACCCCGCCCGGAATCCCTTTCGGATCGAGTCCGCCCCGAGGGACGGGCCCACCGTGCGCTCCTCCAGGATGTCGACCCCGGCACGGAGCGCACCGGAGCGCAGCTTGAACGCGAGGTCCTCGGCCTCCTGGATGGTGAAGTTCCCCGTGATGATGCCTCCCGTGGGCGGGATCTCGGTGGAGATCGTCGGGGCGGAGATCAGCTTCTCGTCCAGCAGGATCGCCAGCTGCTTGCCCCGGTTGGCGCCGGTCAGCCGCGTGAAACGCTGCGCCGCGGCGGGCCGCAGGCGGAAGCTCACCGCCGGCTGCCCGAACTGGTCGCCGGAGCGCTGGGCATCCTCGAGGTCATTCCCGGTCACGACGGAGATCTTCTGCAGCGGCCAGTAGAGCACCCGCTCCGCACCTTCGGCCTCCTCGACGTTCTGCTGGTAGATCCCCACGCCGTCCGGGATCGAGCCTCCGAACTGCTCGAGGAGCTGCTGCTCGCTGAACGCCCCGGTGTAGTTCCCCTGAGGCGCACCGGGCGGGTACGCGACCATCTTCCACTCCAGGAACGCGGGGTCGGTGATCAGCTGCTTCACCCGGGCGGGATCGTCCACCCCGGGCAGCTGGACCAGGATCCGATCGGAACCCCGGTACCCCTGGCGCTGGATGTTGGGCTCCGCGACCCCCCATCGATCCACGCGCTCCCGGATCCCTCCGAGCACGTCGGTGACCGCCTGCTCGCGGATGGACGTCTCCTGTGCCTTGCCCATCCGCGCCGTCAAGGTGCCCTCGCCGGACGCGCCGATGGTCCAGTCGACGAGCTGCTGCCGCAGGATGTCCCGGGCCGCCGCCTGGGCGGTCTCGGGGACGCCCAGGACCGCCAGCGTGTCCACCGCGGGACGCTCGATCCGCTCGAAGGTCACCGATCCATCCCGGAGCTCCTGGCGCACGCGGCCCTCCGCCGCGTTCACCTCGGTCTTCACGGCGTCGTCGGTGCGGACCTGCATGACGAGATGGACGCCGCCCTGCAGATCGAGGCCCAGGTTGACGTTGAGCGCCGGGAACGACTCTCCCGGCTCCCGGGGGACGGTCAGCAGGAGCGCCGCGGCGAGGACCGGCAGGATTGCGGTCGCCCACTTCCACATCGGGATCTTGAACATGGTCTTCCTCGGCTCCGGGCGCGCGATCGGAGGCCGCCGGGTGAGGTCAGCTGGGGTTCTCCCCACCCTCCTGCAGCGCCGCCACCGCGTTGCGGGAGATCTCGATCGTCACGTGGTCCGCGATGCGCAGCTGCACCAGATGATCCGAGATCCCCATGACGGTCCCCCGGATCCCTCCCGTGGTGACGATCTTGTCACCGCGCTTCAGGTTGTTGATCATCTCCTGGAGCTTCTTCTGGCGCTTCCGCATGGGGCGGAACAGGATGAAGTAGAAGATGCCCACCATCACCAGGATCATCAGCATCTGGGACGCGAAGGGATTCGCGCCGGCGTCCGGGGTCTGGGGAGCCAGGGCGAGCATGCCGCCCGGCCAGTCGAAGGGCATGACGATCTCCAGCATCAGGTCGAGCCTCATCGGGGACAGGATAACGTGGGGACTTTGCCACCGCGTCCCCCAAAAGTCAAGTTCTGTGTTCACTAGGCTTACGCGCTTCTCCGCGGAGTCCCGGGAGGGCTGATGAACGGCCGCCTGCGGTTCGAGCGATCGCCGGGCGGGGGGTGGGCCCGCCTCCCCCGGCTGGATGCCCTCGGGCTCCGACACGGCTTCTCCTGCCGCGATCTCGACGGCCCCGGCGGCCCGGCGGCCACCCTGGCGGTGGCGCTGGGGATCGCGGCGATCCCCCGGGCGCGTCTGCGGCAGCGCCATACGGACCGGGTCCACGACGCGTCCGCCGGCGTGGGGCCGGGGGAGCCGCCGGTCGGCGACGCCCTGATCGCCGGCAAGCCCGGCGTGGCGCTCACGGTGGCGACGGCGGATTGCGTGCCGCTCCTCCTGCTCGACGAGACCCTCGGCGCGTTCGCGGCGGTGCACGCAGGGTGGCGCGGCACGCGCGCCGGAATCCTGCCGCGCACCGTCGAGGCCATGCAGCGGCGGTTCGGGAGCGATCCCGCGCACCTCACCGTGGGCATCGGACCCTGCATCCGCGCCTGCTGCTACGAGGTGGGCGACGAGGTGCGGGATGGATTCGCCGCGGCCTGGTCCGCCTCCGACCGCTGGTTCGCACCCGGCCCGGCCCGGCGGCCCCATCTCGACCTCGCCGCCGCAAACCGCGATCAGGCGGTGTCGGCGGGGGTTTCGGCGGGCAAGGTCCTGGACTCCGGCTGCTGCACCCGCTGTCGCAACGATCTGTTCTTCTCGTACCGGGCGGAGGGCCCCGGGGCCGGACGGATCCTGACGCTGGCCGCGCTCCCCCTTCCCCCGTCCGCCGGATCCGGGTAGGCTTCGGGACCATGGACATCCTCGACCGCACGCGGGCCCTGGCAAGCGAGAGCCTCGAGCACCACCGGACCTTCCTCGCCGACCTGGTCCCCTCCCTGGCGGCGATCGGCGAGCGCACGGCGGCCGCGATGCGGGCCGGAGGCCAGGTCCTCTTCTTCGGCAACGGGGGCAGCGCCTCCCAGGCGCAGCACCTCGCCGCCGAACTGGTCAACCGGTTCGAGCGGGATCGCCCCGGGCTGCCGGGGATCGCACTGACCACGGACGGCGGCATCCTGACCAGCATCGCGAACGACGACAGCTACGAACGCGTCTTCGCGAGACAGGTCGAGGCGCTGGCGCGGCCCGGGGACGTGGCGCTGGGGCTCACGACGAGCGGATCGAGCCCGAACGTGGTGGCGGGGCTGCGAGCGGCCCGGGAGCGGGAGCTGCTGACGGTGGCCTTCTCGGGGAGGGACGGCGGGCCGGCGGCCGCCGCCGCGGACATGTCGCTCGTC
>JASFRI010000380.1:0-4081 GCA_050115015.1 Acidobacteriota bacterium | reverse complement strand
CGATGGTGGTCAGCGTCGATGCGATCACCGCCCCTCGCACCTCGAAGGTGCCCCGGGTCGCGGCCTCCTTGACGCCCTCGCCCTCCTCGCGGCAGCGGAAGATCGACTCCAGGACGACGATGGAGGAGTCCACGAGCATGCCGATCCCCAGGGCCAGGCCTCCCAGGGACATGATGTTGAGCGTCACCCCCATCAGGTGCAGGGGAGCGAAGGTGATCAGCAGGGAGATGGGGATGCTCAGCGCAATGATCGCCGTGCTCAAGAACTGGCGGAGGAACAGGTAGAGCACCAGGACGGCCAGCAGGCCACCCATGATCGCGGTGTTCCGGACCTCCTGGACGCTGCTCTCGATGAACAGGGACCGGTCCGCCACCACCTGGAGGCGAGCGCCCTCGGACTTCATCAGCTGCACGGCCAGCGGTTCGGATCCCCCTCCCGGTCCCGGGCCCCGGGCCGGAGCGGCTGCCTCCGCCGCCTCGTCGGGGACCTCGCCGACGAGCGCCTTGATCCGCTTCGCCAGGGCGACGATGTTGGCGTCGGCCTCCTTGAAGATGTCGATCTGGACGCTCTCGCCCCCGTCGGTCCGCGTCAGGATCTCGCGCTCCTTGTGGGCCCGGACCACCCGGCCCAGGTCCTTGATCCGGATATCCCGCCCCTCGAAGGAGGTCACGACGGTATCGGCGATCTGGTCGATCCGCTCGTATTCGTTCAGCGTGCGCACCATGTACTCGGTGCGCCCTTCCATGATGGTGCCCCCGGCGACGTTGATGTTCTCCTGCGCCAGCCTGGCGATCACCCGGTCGATGCCGATGCCGGTGCGGCGCAGCGCCTCCTCCTGCAGGAGGACGTGGATCTCCTCTTCGAGGCCTCCGCGGATCCGGACCGCCGCGACGCCCTTCACGGGCTCCAGGGTCCGCTTGAGCTGGATGTCGGCGATGCGGCGGAGCCGGCGCAGCCCGGCCTCTCCCTCGAACCGCTCGCCGGTCCCGGACAGGCTCAGCTCCATGATCGGATCCAGCGACGGGTCGTAGTGCAGGATCGTCGGCCGGTTCGCCTCGTCCGGCAGGAACACCAGATCGAGCTTCTCCAGGGTGTCCTGGGTGGCCTCGGACATGTCGGTGTCCCACTGGAACTCCAGGACGACGTCGCTGATCCCGGCGCGGCTAATGCTGCTGATCCGCGACAGCCCGCCGATCACCCCCAGCGCCTCCTCCACGGGCCGGCTGATGTCGTTCTCGACCTCCTCGGGCGCGGCGCCGGGGTACTCGGTGCGCACCGTGATGGTCGGGTAGCTCAGCTCCGGCATCAGGGTGAGGGGAAGGCGCTTGTAGGACAGGAACCCGAAGACCACGGCCGCCAGGAAGATCATCAGGATGGCGACGGGCCTGCGTGTCGCGAAGGCGGTGGGGGAGGGGGTGGAGCTCACCGCGCTTCCTGGCTCGCGACCTGGGTCTCTTCCTCCCCTTCCTTCTCCTCCTCGGGATCCGGATCTCCGGGGAGGCGGACCAGGGCGTTGTCCTTCAGTCCGGCCTGGCCGGCCACGACGATCTCGTCCCCGACCTCGAAGCCGTCGGCGGGCATGACCCAGTCCTTGTCCTCCAGGGCGAGCTCCACCGGGAGCCGCTTCACCCGGCGCTTGTCGCCGAGACGGAACACGAAGACCTGGTCCTGGTCGTAGACCAGGGCGCGCTTCGGGATCAGCAGTGCGTCCTGATGCACCTCGGTGATCAGGTTCACGTTGACGTACATCCCGGGGCGCAGCCTCTGGCCGCTGTCGAAGGCGATGGTGACCTTCACCGTGCCGGTCTGGGGATCGACGATGGGCGAGATCCGGTCCACGGTTCCCTGCTTTCGCTCGCCTCCGGCCTGGGTCTGGACCCAGGCGGTCTGGCCCACCTCGAGCCTCCCCAGCTCTTTCTCCGGCACGTAGATCCGGGCGACGATGGAGTCGAAGTCCACCAGGTCGAAAAGGTGCTGGTTGACGGTGAGGTTGTCACCGACGTTGACCATCCGCGCGGTGATGGTCCCGGCGAAGGGGGCCTTCACCTCGGTGTAGGCCAGCTCACGGCGGGCGTCGTCCAGGGCGATCTTGAGCTGCTCGACCTCGTACCTGGCGTTGTTGAACGCCTCGTCGCTGATCAGGTCGTTCTCGTGCAGCTTCTCCTGGCGCTGGTACTCCCGGAAGGCCTTGTCGTACTGGCTCTCCACCTTGGCGAGGGCGCTCCGCTGCTCGTCGTCTTGCAGGCGGAGCAGGACCTGACCCCGGCTCACCCGGTCCCCCTCCTCCACGTAGAGCTCGCGCACGAGCCGCGCCGCCTGGGAGTAGACCCGGACCTGGAGCTCCGCCTCGAGGTTCGTCGTCGAGCGGATCAGCGATCGGATCTCGCCGCGTTCCAGGCTGGCGACCTCCACCGGGACGGGCTTCTCGTCCTTCTTGGGATCGTCCTCCTTCGGACCGTCCGCCGGGGACGCGTCCTCCGCGTCCTGTCCGGTGTTGGCCTCGGCGGTTCCCTCGGCGGCGCCGCCACCGCAGCCCGCCGCGAACAACGCCACCGCGAAGAGGAGGGCGATGAGGGCGCTCAACCAGGATCGGTGTCCCTGGCGCATGGAGTCTTCCTTTCCGGGGTCGTCGCGTCGAGGCGGGCGCACCGCCCGCATCCTCTATTGCATACGGCACGCCGCGCGATCGGTTCCCGGGATGGTACCGCTACCGCAGCCTCGCCGCCCGTGTGCGCTCAGGCCCTCCCGCCAAACATGACGAATTCTACGATCCTAGCAGGCTGCTGAAGAACTCCGCGGCCCGCGCGCGAGCCGTTTGCGAGGAGGGCGGCGCCCGAGGTCAGCCATCGACCCGACCCGATGGGACCGCCGCGGCCGCGCTCCCCGGCTTCCCGCAAACGCCTCGTGCCCTTCGGGTTGCGGCGGCGTAGTGTCTGCTGCTTCGTTCCCGCTCCTCCCCGATGCACATCGACATCGCGTCGTCGCGGCGCCTCGCAGCCGGCACCACGGCGCTCGCAACGCGGGGGCGCGGAGTTCTTCAGCAGCCTGCTAAAGCTGGCCCGCTGCTTTGTCCGGGACGACGATCGGGCCCTGCGGCAAGTCGGGGTTCCGTATCCCGATGGGGTAACGGGGTGGGACCACGCGAACTGGTGACGGGGAAGGAGTAGGGCGGCAGGATCGACAGAACTTTCGCTTTAATTTTGCATTCCGTGACGGTAATCTATGGACGAACACAAGACGAAAGCATGCCCTCGCGATCTTCATCCCTTGCCCTCCGCTGCCGCGATGGCGGCCCGGATCCCTACGATCCCGGCGCCACCCCGGCAGCGGCTCCGGTCCGCTCGCATCGCCGCACGGGCGAAACCTCCCGCCGAGGGGGTCTGGAGGCCTCGTCGGCGGGCTCCGCGAGCCCGTGGAATCCCGCGGCCACTCCCGGACCTGGTCCCCCGGCGCCTCCGGACGCATCCCGGCGCATCGCCGGGGAGCCGCTCCTCCATGCCGACGCCCTGGCCGTCTCCCTCCGCGCCGCCGGGGACCGGATCGCCGTCCCCCTCGCCCGGGCCTTGGCCGCGTTCGCAGGCTGCCGGGGCTGGAGCGCCTTCGGCCATGCGCGGCTCGAGGACCACGCCCGGGAACGGTTCGGACGCTCCGGCCGCTGGGCCCGGGAGCTGGCCGCGCTGGGCCGCGCCGTCGGCTCCCTTCCGCCCCTCGTGGACGCGCTGACCGGGGACGACGGCGGCCCGCCCCTCGGGCGTGTCGCCTCGCGGCGGATCGGGAGCATCGCCTCCGCTGAATCCGTGGCGGCCTGGGTCGCGCGAGCGCGATCGCGGACGGTCCGCGAGCTGCGGGAGGAGATCGCCGCGGCACGGGCGGCCGGCTCGGTCTGGCCGCTCCCGGTGGGTGCGGAGGAAGCGAGTGCGGCGCCGGAAAGGTCGGTGACGGCGAGACGGCGTGCCGGCCCCGGAGGGACCGTCAGGGGTGGAGGAAGGAAGTGGCGGGCCGGACGGACCCTCGGCGGTGGGGGAAGGGAGCACCGGGCCGGACGGACCCTCGGCGGTGGGGGAAGGGAGCACCGGGCCGG
>JASFRI010000379.1:0-4082 GCA_050115015.1 Acidobacteriota bacterium | reverse complement strand
AAGGCGCTTCAACGACGGAATACCGGGAGTATCCGGAGGAGAAGCAACGCGGCCAGCGCCGTGGAGACCCGGCGAAACAGACAACGAACATCTGACCCGGGACGCTAGTCCGTGCGGTAGTGCTCCTCGAGATCGCCGATGGGGAACCAGCGCTCCTGGCCGTCCTCCAGCCGGATCAGGTACGCATCTCCCGTTCCGCCGTTCGGGAACACGTGTCCCGCCTCCCGCCGCAGGACCTCCCCCAGGGGCGCCATGGTCCGTTGGTTCAGCAGCCGGTCCCCCGGCGAGAACGGCTCGGGCGCGGGCCGGAGGAAGCCCGGGAACAGGAAGGCCGCGATGAGAAACAGCACGGCCGCCGAAGAGCCACCGAGGACGTAGATCTGCCGATCCGGCGAAATCGCGGGGCGTCGCGTCGTCGACCGGCGGTAGGCGGCCCGCAGCTCCGCGTCGGACAGGACGTCGAACGCCTGCTTGATCTTCCGCCGGTCCAGCTTGCGGTTCGTGCGCCAGGCGCTCTTGAGGAACGTGTAGGCGAGGCGAACCTCCGCGTCGGAGGCTTCCGGCGACAGGTTCAGGGTGGCGTAGTATCCCTTGGGATCCCGCGGGTCTCGGCTCATGCTGGCGTGGACCTCAACCCCCCGCGGAGGAAGATAGCCCATGCCCGCGTCCTGTCAACCGGCCCCGGGAGGTTCGATGTCCATCCGGCGGAGCTCCAGGTAACGCCCGAGTCCGCGGAGGCTGACGAGCCCCACCAGGCGGCTCCCCTCCATGACCAGGCTCGCCTCCCGCCCCTCGCGCGCCAGGCGCTCCATCAGCGTCCTCACGGCCTCGCCGGGCCCCGCGGTGGACAGGTCCTCCATCGGGGTCATCGCCTGTTCCACGGTCCACTCCGCACGCTCCGGGCCGCGCACGGCGTGCAGGTCACGCAGGGTGACCAGACCGCAGACATGTCCGTTCCGGATCACCGGGAACCCGTCCAGGCCGAAGCGCTGGAAGTACTCCGTCGCCGCCTCCTGCAAAGTGACCCCCGCCGGGATCCGGGCCGGGTCCGGGGTCATGACGTCACCCACGGTGGCCCCGGCGAGGAGCGTCCGCAGGTCCGACTCTCGCCGGGCGGCGGAGGCCGCGGACCGCAGGAACAGGCCGATGAGCACGAGCCAGAGGCCGCCGAGGTCGCCCAGGATGGCGCGGACGAAGCCCAGCCCGATGAGCAGGAGCGCCACCGCCGAGCCGACGGCGGTGGCCACCCGCGTGGCCCGTACGAAGGAGCCGCTCCCGATCCACCAGATGGCCCGCAGGACGCGGCCGCCATCCAGGGGGAAGCCGGGCACGAGGTTGAAGAGGCCGAGGATGCCGTTCGCCAGCGCCAGGTAGCCGAGGACCTCCGCGGCCAGGGGCGGCCCCCACCCGGTCGTCGACACGAAGCCCGCGATCACCCAGAAAGTCGCGCCGAGACAGAAGGAGAGCAGCGGGCCCGCCGCCGCGATCTTGATCTCCGCCCATCCATCCTCGGGCTCCTCGGCCAGCGTGGACACCCCCCCGAAAACGAACAGGGTGATCCCCATGACCCGCAGGCCGAGCGCCCGGGCGACGAGGGAGTGGCTCAGCTCGTGGGCCAGGACCGATCCGAAGAACAGCAGTGCGGCCGCCAGGCCCGCGGCCCACAGGTGGAGCGGCGGGACCCCCGGATACGCCGCGGGGAAGGCCACGCCCCCCAGCATCCAGACGAACAGCGCGAAGACGAGGAACCAGGAATAGTCGATGGAGATCGGGATCCCCAGGACGCGCGCCAGTCGGAACCCTCGCCGGATGCCGGCTCTCAACGGTCGCTCAGGGCCGTGCCAGCCCTCCCTCGAGCACCGCGTCGATCGCGCGATCGGGGACGTATTCCATGATGTCCTGGAGACGGACGGTCTGCCCCTCGTCGTCCCAGTACCCCTGGGCAATCCCCTCCAGGCCGGCGAAGTCGTTGAGGACCTTGAGCTGCAGATCCCGCTTCTCGTAGAGGATCGTGTAGAGGGCATCGCGCTGCGGGTCGTAGATCTGCAGCATGGCCCCCTCGGAAACGCACTCGAGCACCTTGCGCCGGCGATCCTCCTGCTCGTACCCTGCGGCGCCGCATTTCGAGTCCGTGACGAACACCCGGCGCAGCTCCACCCGCGGCCTCGTCGGCGGGGCGCCGGCCGCGCGGACCGCGGGTGCCGCCAGGGCACAGAGGACCAGCCCGATGAGGATGCCCTTCGTCCGATGTCGGCTCATATGCCCCCCCGCTCCCGGGCCCCGGGCCGGAAACCGACCCCGGCCGGACCCTGAACAGCACCCCGTGAAACACTTTCCTGGATGCGGGAAATCCGCTGGGGTCAGTATAGGCCTGGGGATCGACCGGGGCAAGACGGGGGGAGGCGGTGGAGGCGGCGGCCGGAATCGAACCGGCGAATAAAGGTTTTGCAGACCTCTGCCTTACCACTTGGCTACGCCGCCGGGAAACGACTGAGGGCAACGGCCCGGCTCGGAACCGTTGCCCTCTATGGGATTGGAGCGGGAAACGGGATTTGAACCCGCGACTTCAACCTTGGCAAGGTTGCACTCTACCACTGAGTTATTCCCGCTCGCTCTAACCCTCCAGGTTTGTTGGACTTCGCCCAGAATATAGCAGACGCCCGAGGGGGTGTCAACCGGACCGTCGCGCGGTTCCACGGCGTTCCTCGAAGGCATCCGGAAGGTGCCGGAGCCGCCAAGCGCACACCCCCAGCCGCTCGATGGCGACGACGTCCAGCCGGACGCGCAGGCGGAGGAGGGGGCTGTCCGGCGGCAGCGACGCCCGGAACGCCGCCGCCAGCTTGACGATCCTCGCCTGCTTCCGCCGATCGACCGCCTCCTCGGGGCGCCCATGGGCGTGGCCGCGGCGCGTCTTGACCTCAACGAACACCAGGCAGGCGCCCCGCCGCAGGATCAGGTCGATCTCCCCGAGTCGACCGCAGCGCCATCCCCGGTGCACGAGACGGTATCCCCGTGCGGCGAGGTGCAGCCACGCGAGCCGCTCCCCCCACGCGCCGAGCCGCGATCGCGACATCCGGTCTCCGGGCCGGCCCGCCGCTCTTCCCGGTGCAGCCTACCGCAATCCCGGTCCCTCCGGTCGTCTCAGCGCCGCTTCCACCGGACGCCCTGCGGTGTGTCCTCCAGGTGGATCCCACGGGCGAGGAGCTGATCGCGGATCTCGTCGGCACGCGAGAAATCCCGCCGTGACCGTGCTTCCCCTCGCTCCGCGATCAGCGCCTCGATGTCTCGGTCGAGCAGGACCTCGGACCGGCTGCCGAAGCCGAACACCGCGTCCGCCCCCTCGAGCAGCCGGCGGAGCGCCGGCCGATCGTCCTCCCGGATCTCCCCGCCGCGATCGAAGGCGGCGTTCACCTGCCGGATCAGATCGAAGAGGATCCCGAGGGCCTCGGCCGCGTTCAGGTCGTCATCCAGGGCCTCGTCCATCGCGGTTTCCGCCGCCGCGGTGCGTCGGGACCACTCCTCCGAGCTCCCTGCCGCCAGCGGCTCCCGCTCCACCCGCTCCCGGAAGTCGTCCAGGCGCTCCAGGGCGGCACCCGCCTGGTCGATCCCCTCCAGGGTGAAGTTGAGCTGCTTCCGGTAGTGGGCCGACAGGAGCAGGTACCGGATCGGCCGCGCGGCGTACCCCTTCTCCAGCAGGTTCCGGAGCGTGTAGAAGTTGCCCTCCGATTTCGACATCTTCTTCCCCTCGACGATGAGGTGCGCACAGTGGAGCCAGTACCGGACGAAGGGAACACCGGTCGCCCCCTCACTCTGCGCGATCTCGTTCTCGTGGTGCGGGAAGATGTTGTCCACACCGCCGGTGTGGATATCGAAGGACTCGCCCAGGTACTTCATGCTCATGGCCGAGCACTCCAGGTGCCACCCCGGCCGGCCCGATCCCAGCCGGGTCTCCCAGGACGCCTCGCCCTCCTCCCGGGCGCCTCCCTTCCACAGCACGAAATCACGAACGTCGTCCTTCTCGTACTCATCGGCGTCCACGCGTTCGCCGGGACGGATGCCCTCGGTGTCCACCCCCGAGAGGC
>JASFRI010000378.1:0-4140 GCA_050115015.1 Acidobacteriota bacterium | reverse complement strand
GGCCGCGGCGCGGTCACCCGCCTGCAGGTCTGCGGCGGCCGGCTGCTGCAGTCGCTGCAGCAGGGGCGACCGGAGGAGGACTTCCGCGTGCGGGAGCGCGGTGGGGCGACCGGCCTCCGGACCCCCGTGGACCTCGCCGTGCTGCCGCCGGAGCTCGCCGACGTGCCGGTGGCCGATCTGCTCGAGCGCCGGGTCCTGGACGTGGCCTTCGGCGGCCGCACGCTCCTGGGCCTCTGGCACGTTCCCGACGGTCTCCCCGGCGCCTATCTCCCGAGCCACGACGAGGAGGGCTACGGCGATCGGACCCTGTTCCAGGCGGACCACGAGCGGACCGAGGAGGCTCGCTCCACCTTCTTCATCATCCCCGGCGCCATGACCCCCGCGGCGCTGTCCTCGCTGTGCGCGGACGGCTTCGACGTGGGGCTGCACTGGGACCGCGGCTATCCCGAGCCGGAGCGGGAGCGCCTGGGGATCGGCCGGTTCCGCCCGTTCTGGAGGAAGCGCACCCTGGAGGATCAGCTCCGGAAGCTGCGGGGGCTGCTGCCCGCGGGCTGCGGGATCGCCGGGAACCGGAACCACGGCCTGCTGTGGAGCACGGACTACGCCGGGGTCCTCGAGCGGCTCGCCGCGAACGGGCTCGCGTACGACGCGACGTACGGCCCCGACGGCGATCGCTACGGCTACGTGTTCGGGACCGCGCTCCCCTTCCGTCCGCTGGACGACCGTGGGCTGCCGCTGCCCCTGCTGGAGATCCCGTTCCACTTCCAGGACGACGAGCGGTTCGAGGGGGACTTCCTCCGGCGTCTCCTGACGGACGCGGCGGAACGCTACCACGGCGGGATCGGGCTGCTGGCACACCCCACCACGATGGGATACCGCCCCTCGGTGGACCGGTTCGACGCCTGGGTGGAGTCCTACCGGGTGGCGCGGGAGCTAGGCCTCTGGACCGGCACCCAGGCGGCGCTGGCGAGCTTCTGGGTGCGACGCGCGGAGAGCAGCGTCCGTCCGGGGCGGGACGGCCGTTCCTGGTCCGTCGCGGTGGAGGGGGGAGACCTGTGGATCTGGGTGCGCCCCGGAGGGGCCCGCGTGGCCGTCGACGGCCGCACGCGGGAGCCCGGGCGGCGCCTCCGGCCCGCCGGACTCGAGGATGCGGTCGCGCTTTACCGGATCGCCCCCGGCCTCCACGAGGTCGAGCTGCGCTGAGTGGCCCGATTCACAAATACGGTGGCATTCGGCCGCCGCCGCATCCGCGCTGGCTTCGTTCCGCTCTCTGCGGCGTAGCGCTGGGGCTACGCCTCGGTCGCGCGCCTTGCCAGCGCGGCACATCGGCCCCCTCGGTGCCTCACCGTATTTGTGAACTGGACCACCAAGCCCCCGTCAGTCCTTCGGCTCCCGACTCTTCCTGGATCCCCTCGGTTTCTCCAGGCGGACCCCGCTGACCTCCTGGACGTCGGTCTGATGGGGCATGGACGTCACCTCCAGCTGCCCCTGGTCGTTGAAGGCGGGACGGGTCGCCGCGAGGAGCGCCCCCTGGCCGGGCTTGCCGCCGTCGGGCATCACGAACTCCACGATGCCGATGGGGTACTCGAGACTCCGGCTCCCGCTGCGGGACTCCTCGATGAGGACCGGGCGGTTCGTCACCAGCCGGATCTTCAGCCCGTCGTCGGTCGCGAAGCGCGACGCGATGCGGACCGGCCAGCGCAGGTTCTGATCGATCTGGAGATAGCCGACGGTGGTCCCCTCCAGCGCCCGGTACAGCCCCTCCGCCCCGTCGTCTCGAAGCGCCCGGGCAAAGCCCAGGCGCTCCTCGTCCGTGGACCAGCGCTCGATGGTCATGCGCAGGAAGGCAGTCCGGGATCCGCTCATGGCGCTGGGCATGTTGACGATGCGCAGGTTCCCGCTGTAGGTCCGGGGCAGGAGATCGTCCTCCTGTCCGAAAACCAGGGTCGCCGCCGCGATCCCCAGGACCGCGGCCAGGATTCGTCGGTGCATCGTGGTCTGTCTCCCCCCTCGTGACCGCGGGCGAGGTGGCGGCCGCCTCCGTTTTCCGTCGTGGGCTGCGGCGTGGGACTCAGGGCTGCTGCAGGCTCCACAGGTCGATCAGCAGGTTCTCCTTCTCGTTCCGCAGCCGGGAGATATCCTCGTCGATCCCCGCCGCCTGCTTCCGGAGTTCCTCCGCCTGGTCCAGGTCGTAGCTCGAGTGGGCATCCTCCAGGAGGTCCGACTTGCGCGCCTCCTGCTCCTGGATCGCCTGGTCGATGGTGGCGATCTGCTCGTGCAGCGAGGCGATCCGGTCGTCCGCGGCGCTACCGGACGACGGTGTCGTCGCCGACAGCGGTACGACCCGCGCCGCCCCGGCGCCCGGCGGTGGTGCGTCGGGCACCCCGGAGGCCACCGCGTTCACGAACGTCGCGTCGGCGGCGAGCCCCTTCCCGGGCACCGCGTGCGGCCCGGGGGGCTGCTTTCCCTCGGACGTGTACTGGTCGCTCAGCTCGAGGTCCACGTGATCCGCCGGGAGGAGCGCCTGGAGGCCGCTGTGGAGCGGGATCCGCACCATCGTCCCCTCCACCGTGGGTCTCGCCGCCACCGGGGCCCAGGTGCCGTCCTTCAGCACGAGATAGTAGGTACCCTCCAGCGCCATGGCGGCGGAAGCCAGGAGGGCCAGCAGCAGCAAGACCCAGCATGCTCGTCTCATGAGAACCTCTCCCCCTCCCCGGAGCCCCCTCCGGGGAACTCGCAGTGATCCGTCCTCTCCCGGGGTCCGCACGCGCCGCGTTCTCGCGTTGCGCGGCCCCGGAACCCTCACGGTGGAGGCGCCGGAGACAGCGCCGCCCGGCATCGCGCGTGTCGACCGGCGAGGTCCTCCCGGCTTGCACGGGCCAGCTCGACGTCCCGCTCCTGGAGGATGACGTCTGACGCCGACGCAACGTCCTCTCGCCGCAGATCCCGGTAGCTCTCGAGGAGCGTCTCCCGGAACGCCAGCTCCACCGCCGCGATCTCCGCCGCGATGCCCCGCGCGTCGCAGTCCGCCTGCAGGTAGCCGTCCGGCAACCCGTCGCCGGCCCCGGACTCCGGGGAGCTGCAGAGGCTCCGGAAGAACTCCACGATCGCCTCCTGCCGACGCAGCAGGATCTGCTGGCGGGTGACCTCCAGGCGGGCGATGTCCTGATCGTACTTCCCCCGCAGGTGGACCATCCGCGGCAGCGCGTCGTTCCGCCACAGACCGTCCAGCATCTTGAAGATGTCCTCGGCCGCGCCGCGCCGGGTGAGCGCCAGCTGCACCTCCAGGGCCTGATCCTCCCGGTCGAACATCGCCTCGTGAAGCAGGAACGTGCAGATGTCCTCGGAGATCGGTGCGCCGACCGCCGGCGCCGCCAGCAGCGGCAGGAGCAGCGCGGGGAGCAGGTGGCGTTTCATACGCCCTCCACGCCCCCATTCTGCGCCAGGAGGCCGTGGCACGGCAACCGCCCTGGAGCGAGGTGCCGCCGCGGGCGATGGGGCCTCCGGGAGCGGGGTTTACGGACAGATCGCGGGATCGCTCCTGGGACCCGCCTGGCCCGGCCCTCCGGAGTCGAAGGACCCGCCGCCGGCACAGTTGGCGCCCCGGACCAGGAACCACCAGGCATCGCCGGCGGCCGGGGCGTCGCCGTAGGCGAGGGAGGTCTCCGCCCCCCCCGCCGCCAGGCATTCCGGCGCCGCCGCCGCGAGGTCCCCCGCCGCGGACCGCAGCAGCGCCACGTCCCCCCGGACGAGCTCGTAGGTCTGCGCGGCCGGGATGCCGGGCCAGGAGATGGCATCTGCGTCGACGGAAAGCCCTCCCGAGGGCCCGGGGGGTAGGGCGTCCTCGTCGGCGGCCCCGCTGCAGTCGTCGTCGAAACCGTCGCAGGTGGCGTCCGCCGGGGCGCAGTTGTCCTCCCACGGTGCGTGGGTCGCGAGTTCGCCGGTCATCGACCGGTGCTGCGCCGCGATCCAGGCGGCGCTGCGCGGCACCGAGGCCACCCGCACCTCGTCCAGCGCGCCGAACAGGTAGTCTCCGCCCCCGCTGCGCCTCCCGAGGTGCAGCGCCTGCGCGCTGGCGGCCAGGGGGTCGCAGGTGTTGTCGGTGGTCACCTCCGCGCCGTCCAGGAACAGCCGCGCCGT
>JASFRI010000377.1:0-4144 GCA_050115015.1 Acidobacteriota bacterium | reverse complement strand
GGGCGACGTGGCCGCGCCGGGAGCGGTCTCGCCGGACGGCCGGACGCTGGCGTTCGGCATGCGCGAGCTCGACGGGCGGAACCGGATCTGGGTGCGCGGCCTGGACGAGTTCCAGGCCCGCCCGCTCGACGGTACCGACGGGGGGAGCCGGCCGTTCTGGTCACCGGATGGGAGGGAGATCGGGTTCTCCGCCGGGATGGAGCTGCGTCGCATCCTGGTCGAGGGCGGACCGTCGATGAAGATCTGCGACGCGCCGGCGTTCCGGGGGGGAGACTGGGGAGAGGACGGCAACATCGTGTTCACCCCCAACTCTGGCGGTCCGCTGTACCTCGTGCCGGCCTCCGGCGGGACGCCGACGCCGCTCACCGAGCTGCAGGAGGGAGAAGGGTCGCATCGCTACCCGCAGATCCTCCCCGGCGGCGGCGCGCTGTACCTGGCGCTGGCAATGGGCGGCGTCGTCGGGACCGGAGCGGAGGCGGAGAACCGGGTGAAGGCAAGACCCCCGGACGGCGGTCCGCCGGTGGACCTGCTGGTAGGCGCCTCGAACGCCCGCTACGCCGACGGACAGCTGCTGTTCGTCCGCGGATCCGTCCTGATGGCACGGCCGTTCGATCCGGAGCGGCTCGAGTTCCTGGGTGATGCCCGCCCGGTCGCGAACGAGGTCCAGTACGATGCCGCCTTCGAGCGCGCCATCTTCTCGGTCTCCGGCAACGTCCTGGCGTTCCAGTCGGGCGCGTTCCGCGGCGAGACCCGCCTGGAATGGTACGACACGTCCGGAAACCGGCGGGGGAGCCTGGGGGAGGCCACGGCACAGGGTGGGGCCCGCATCTCGCCGGACGGACGCAAGGTCGCGCTGGCGGAGATGAACGTCGAGAGCGGCAACTCCGACATCTGGATCCTCGACATCGAGCGGGGCGTGCGCACGCGGTTCACGTTCACGCCGTACTCGGATTCGATGCCGGTCTGGTCCCCCGACGGCAAGCAGGTCCTGTACTCCTCCGCGCCGGAGGGCCGCTACGAGCTCTTCGTGAAGCCGGCCGGCGGCAGCGGACATGGGGAGCGACTGCTTGCGAGGGAAGGGAACCTCTACGCCTCCGACTGGTCCCCGGACGGGCGCCGGGTGCTGTTCACGACCAGGAGCGAGGACAGGGGGTGGGACGTCTGGTCGCTCGATCTCCAGGGAGACGGAGAGCCGGTTCCCCTGCTGCAGTCGCCCTTCGACGAGCTGGAGAACGACATCTCGCCGGATGGGGCCTGGCTCGCCTACGCCTCCAACGAGTCGGGCCAGCCGGAGGTCTACGTCTCCCGGTTCCCCTCGATGGAGGGGAAGTGGCAGGTCTCCGAAGGGGGGGCGGAACACCTCGCCTGGGCGCCGTCCGGACGGTCCCTGTACTACCTCACGCTGGGAGGGGAACTGATGGTCATCGACGTGACCCCTGGCGTCGATCAGCTGAGCATCGGCGTCCCGCGCCGGCTATTCGGCGTGGGGGGGGTCGACGAGGGGGGGCAGCGCGTGCTTTCCGTCTCGCCCGACGGGGAGCGTCTCCTGGTGAACGTGATCCCCGATGAAGTCGCGGGCGCGCCGATCTCGGTGATCGTGAACTGGTCTACCCCCTGATCGGCTGACATCGCAAGGGCGAGAGAGAAGGAGGAACTCGCCCCCGGCCCGGGGCTCCACCTGGTCGGTCTTCTCTCAGGCCTCCCGGCCCCCGTCCGATGAGAGCCTGCCCTCCATCCGTGCGGCGAGTCTCTCCGTGACCTTCATGGCGATCTGCTCCCCGGTCGCGCCGGAACCGGAGACCATCGCCAGGAAGTCCTCCCGCTCGAGGGTCATGACCTCGACCTCACCGGCGGCGCGGACGGTGGCCGTGCGGGGCCGGTCCTGGAGAAGCCCGATCTCGCCGAAGAACTCGCCGGCGCCCAGCCGGGCCAGCGGGATCTCCCGCCCGTCGGGATGCGTGTTGAGGACGTCAACTTCGCCCCTTGCGATCAGGTAGAAGCGATCCGGCGCATCCCCCTGGCGGACGATGATCTTGCCCGGGTCGTGACGCTCGTGCGCGAACCGCGGCGCCAGCTCGCGGATGGCGTCGGGGGAGAGCCTGGGCAACGCCCTGGCCAGGGTCGCGCCGACCCAGCGACGATGAACGACCGCGGCGATCTCGGCGCTGGTCATGTCCGTGTCCGCCACGAGGTCCAGGAAGGCCTGTCGCTCGAGGACGAGCGCCTCGCACGGTCCCGTGGCGCGGACGGAGGCCGTCCGCGGCACACCACGGAGCAGACCGATCTCGCCGAAGAACCCCGGGGCCGCGATCCTGGCGAGGACCTTCGGGTTCTCGTCCAGGTGGCCCGTGAGCACCTCGACCTCGCCGGAGGTCAGGATGCAGAAGCGATCCGCGGCATCCCCCTCGCGCAGGATCACGGTCCCCGGCCCGAAGGACTCCCTCGAGGCTCTCCCGGTGGCTCGCGCCAGGGCCTCGGGATCGAGCTCCGAGAAGAGGTCCTCCATCGCGGTGGGTGTGCGCCCGGGAGGGCGCCCGGCCGCCGCCCGCGGCTCCCGGCGCTTCCGCACGCGCAGCCGGAAGTCCCGCGCCGGGGCGGGAAACGGGGCCACGGAGACCCCGAGCCGGTAATCGGACGGCTCCAGGTCGAACTCCAGTCGGTGCAGCAGGCCTCCCACCGCGAGCAGCGCCAGGGTGTTGACGATACCGGCGGCGAGGCAGACGTGGGGCCCCATGCCGTAGGGGACCAGCATCGAGGGCTGCCGGTGCTCGCTTCGCGGGGGCCGGTACCGGGTGACGTCGAAACGGTCGGGCTCCGGGAAGAACCGCGGCAGGAACTGGGTGACGGCCGTCGCCGTGAGGGTCATCTCGCCCGCCTCGATCCGATGTCCCTCGAACTCGAACGGGGTGTGCACGTACCGCGGCAGGGAGAGCGCGATGGGGTGCAGCCGCTGGGTCTCCAGCAGCGCTCCCCGCAGCCAGCGGCATTGCTGCAGCTCGTGCAGTGCGACCGGACCATCCGAGAACAGCCCATCCACCTCTTCCCGGACCTTCGCCAGGACGTCGGGATGCCGCAGCAGCTCGTAGAGCAGGAAGCCGCAGGTCGCGGAGACGTACACGAGGGTGTTGCTGTACGGCATGTGAGCGCTGGCCAGGATGTCGGCCTCGTTCAGCGGCCCGCCGGCGGGGGAGCTGCCCTGCAGGAGAAGGTCGATCAGGTCCGCGGGACGATCCCGGGCGCCGTCCCGCCGGTGCTCCGCGACCACTTCCCGGAGAAAGCCGAGAAAGCGCCGCCGGGCGCGGCGGTATCGTGGGGACAGCCGCAGGAAACCGGGAAAGCTCCCGACACCGGCGCCGAGGAACGTATGGGCGAACGTCCGGACCGCCTCGAACTCCCCGTCGACGGGCCGGCCGGCGAGCGCCACGCCGCTCATCTGTGCGATCAGGAACTGCAGCGTCTTCGTGACGTCGAGGACCTCGCCGACCTGCCATTTCGAGACGTGATCGTCGAGGACGGCGAGCATGCGCGGCACGTGCGGCCCGATGGCCTCCCGGGAAAGGCCCGGGCGCAGCCACTTGCGGTACGCCTGGTGCTCCTCGCCGTCCATGGCGATCAGCACCCGCCGGCTGCCCAGGTCCTTCACGTACGGTGCATAGACCGGCCGGCTGGACAGGTAGCGCTCGTCCCACGACAGGAAGCTCCGGTTCGCCTCGGGACCGGCGAGCACCACGTAGGATCGCCCCGGGGCGGCGACGCGGAAGACCGGTCCCATCCGCTCGTAGAGCCGCAGGAAGCAGGCCAGAGGATCCCGGAGCAGATCGACGGCGTTCCCGACGAGAGGCAGGCCCGGGGCCACCGGGGGTTCCCTGCCGACGTTGTGAAGGGGGTTCGTCATGCGCGCTCCGGTGTCGCGTGGGACGGCCAGTATCCCTCATCTGACGGTGGGCACCAAGAAACGGTCTCCCACGGACCGCTGCAGCACCCCCCCCGGCGGGGATTCGCGTCACAGCCCCGGAGACGGCGCACGGAATCCGACCAGGTCGGTCGCGATTCCTCGGGCATACCCCTCGACCGGGTCGCTCGGGGATGGGCGTCACCGGCCCCTCGTCGACCGTGGCTTCTCGTTTACAAAGAACTTGACAAT
>JASFRI010000376.1:0-4146 GCA_050115015.1 Acidobacteriota bacterium | reverse complement strand
TCCCGCAGGTAGCCCTCGATCTCCGCCGTGCCGTAGCGCCCCTGGCTGCCCACCAGGACGTTGACGAACAGCTGGGGGTCGCCGACCCGGGCGGCGAAGGCGCCGAAGGCCCGCAGGCGCACCATCTCGAGCTCCGCGTCCCGGAACGCCACCGGCTCCCGGGTGCCCCACTTGAGGTCCGTGAACACCTTGCGGTTCACGAACACCACGTCCGCCCGGAAGGGCGAGGTGCCCCCGAAGGGCAGCCCCAGCAGCCGGGTCAGCAGTGGCAGGTTGGCGGTGGTCAGCGTATGCCGGCCCGGGCCGAACACGTCCAGGGCCTTCCCGTCCCGGAAGAAGACCGCCGACTGGCTCTCCTGGACGACCAGCTGCGCTCCCATCTTCAGGTCCCCGCCCGGCTCGAACCGGCTCACCATCTCCCGGCCGGTGTGGTCGAACCACTGGATCACCTCGATGGCCATGCTCCCGTCCTTTCCGCCGCCCCCGCCTAGCCGGCGGGTGTCTCGAAGATCTCCCGCCGCCCGGCGATCCGCTCCAGGAGCCGGTCCACCCGGGTGGACAGGTCGGTCAGACCTTCCGGATCCGGCTCTCCGCCCACCGCCTGCAGGGCCCGCTCGACGCCCTCGACCTCGTCGAGCAGCTCGCCGTCGTAGCGGTAGAGACGGTCGAGCTCCTCCTCCCGTATCTTCAGGGCGTCGAACAGCCCCGAATAGCCGTACGAGGCGTGCCGCAGCCCGTCCGCGGCGCGCTGCAACCGTTTGTCGACGCCGCCCACCCCGTCGAGCCGCCCGAGCTCCCCCCCGGAGAGCAGCTCCCGCCGGGCACGGTCCAGGTTCTCCCGGCCCCGATCCAGGCGCCGCGCGAGGTGCTCCCTCAGCCGCTTGTCCGTATCCCGCCGGGCCTCCCGGGCCCGGTAGCCCGCCAGCCCGGGGATGCGGTCCGCGAGGCGTTCGAGGAAGTTCTTCTCCGATACGAGCGTCATGGTCTCAGGCTCCGTGACATTTCTTGAACTTCTTGCCGCTACCGCAGGGGCAGGGATCGTTGCGGCCGACCTTCTTCTCCCCGGCGGCGGCCTTCCTTACGGGCTTGGCCGCGGCGGGACCGCTGAACACGATCTGGCGCTGCTGCTCGCGACGCCGGCGTTCCTGGCGTTCCTGGTCCTCCTGGCTGGGAGGCTCCAGCAGGTACAGGTACCGCACGCACTCGTTCTCGATCCGCTCCGTCATCTCCCGGAACAGCTCAAAGGACTCCCGCTTGTACTCGTTCAACGGATCCCGCTGGCCGTATCCCCGCAGGCCGATGCCGTCCTTCAGATGGTCCATGCTGAGAAGGTGGTCCTTCCACTGCGTATCGATGATGTTCAGCAGGACGACCTTCTCGTGGAAGCGCATGCGCTCCGGGCCGATGGCCGCCTCCTTGGCCTCGTAGCGCCGCCGCGCCAGATCCAGGATCGTCTCCCGTAGCCCGTCGCTGGTGATCGTGCCGAAATCCACCTTCTCCTGTTCCAGGTCGATCCCGAAGAAGAACGTCACCTGCGATCGCAGCTCGTCGACCTCCCAGTCCCCCGGGTCGACGTCCGCCCCGGCATGGGCCTCCCGCAGGTAGTCGACGATCTCCTCCGTCTTCTGGAGGATGTAATCGCGGGTCCGTTCGCCGCCCAGCACGTCCCGCCGCAGCGCGTAGATCTCCTCGCGCTGCTTGTTCATCACGTCGTCGTACTCAAGGAGGTGCTTGCGGGTCTCGAAGTTGCGGCCCTCGACCTGCTTCTGGGCACGCTCGATGGAGCGTGACACCATCCCGTGCTCGATGGGCACCCCCTCCTCCATGCCCAGCTTCAGCATGACGTTCTGCAGGCGCTCGCCGCCGAAGATCCGCATCAGATCGTCCTGGAGCGAGACGTAGAACCTGGAGGAGCCCGGATCACCCTGCCGACCGGAGCGGCCCCGTAGCTGGTTGTCGATCCGCCGCGACTCGTGGCGCTCGGTGCCCAGGATGTGCAGCCCACCCAGCTCCCGCACCTGCTCCTTCTCCGCCTCGGTGATCCCCCGGGCGCGCTCCAGCGCGGCCTCCTGCTGCTCGGGCGTCGACTCGGACGGCTCGGTCCCCTCCTCCAGCAGCAGCTTGCCGACCATGCCCTCGGGATTGCCTCCGAGGAGGATGTCGGTCCCGCGGCCCGCCATGTTCGTCGCGATGGTGACGGCCCCGAGCCGTCCCGCCTGAGCGACGATCTCGGCCTCCTTCTCGTGGTACTTCGCGTTGAGGACGACGTGGGGGATGCCCCGCTTCTTCAGGAGCACCGAGAGCACCTCGGATTTCTCGATGGAGATGGTGCCGACGAGGACCGGCTGTCCGCTCCCGTGCAGCTCGGCGATCTCCTCGGTGGCCGCGGTGAATTTCTCCCCCTCGGTCCGGTAGACGACGTCGGGGTATTCCAGCCTGCGCAGCGGCCGGTTCGTCGGGATCACGACGACCTCGAGGCTGTAGATCTTGTCGAACTCCACGGCCTCGGTGTCCGCGGTGCCGGTCATCCCGGACAGCTTGTCGTACATCCGGAAGAAGTTCTGGAACGTCACCGTGGCCAGGGTCTGGTTCTCGCGCTCGATCTTGACGCCTTCCTTGGCCTCCACCGCCTGATGGAGGCCGTCGCTCCAGCGCCGGCCCGGCATCAGCCGTCCCGTGAACTCGTCCACGATGACGACCTGGCCCTCCTTGAGCATGTAGTCCACGTCCTTCTGGAACAGGGTGTGGGCGCGGAGCGACTGGTTGACGTGATGCAGGATGTGCATGTTGCTCGGGTCGTAGAGGTTCTCCACTCCCAGCAGTTTTTCCGCGTGGGCCACGCCCTCCTCGGTGAGGGTGACCGTGCGGGCCTTCTCGTCGACGATGTAGTCGCCACCCTCCGCCGCCTCGATCTCGTGCAGCTTCCCTTCCCGGATCACCGCCCCGGCGTTGAGCCTGGGGATGATGCGGTCCACCTGGTAGTAGAGCTCCGTGGAGGCCTCCGCGGGGCCGGAGATGATCAGGGGCGTGCGGGCCTCGTCGATCAGGATCGAGTCGACCTCGTCCACGATGGCGAAGTGGAATCCCCGCTGCACCATGGAGGCCAGGCTGTACTTCATGTTGTCGCGGAGGTAGTCGAACCCGAACTCGTTGTTCGTGCCGTACGTCACGTCGGAGCCGTACGCGATCTTGCGGTCCGCCTCCGGCATGTCGTGCTGGATCAGCCCGACGCTGAGCCCCAGGGCCCGGTAGATCCGCCCCATCCACTCGGCGTCGCGGCGGGCGAGGTAGTCGTTCACCGTGACCACGTGGACGCCCTCTCCCGTCAGCGCGTTGAGGTAAGCGGGGAGGGTCGCCACCAGGGTCTTCCCCTCGCCGGTCTTCATCTCGGCGATCTTCCCCTGGTGGAGCACCATGCCGCCGATCAGCTGCACGTCGAAGTGCCGCATGTGCAGCACCCGCTTGCCCACCTCCCGCACCACGGCGAAGGCCTCGTGCAGGATGTCGTCGGGGCCGGCGCCCTGATCGAGGCGGGTGCGGAACTCCGCCGTCCGGGCGCGCAGCCCGGCGTCGTCCAAGGCCGCGACGCCCTCCTCGAGCTCGTTGATCCGCGCGACATCCTCGCGCAACCGACGGATGTCGCGCTCCCCCTTGGAGCCGACGATCTTGGTGAGGAAGTTGTTGAGGACTCCAGGCACGGTGTCGCGTTCCTGTGCGGAGCCGCGTCTCCCGGGGCCGGGACCGCGAAGCGCCGCTCGAAACGATTGAGGGAATGGAGCTTATATTACCCTGGAACGCCGGTCAACCGCTGGGGGTTCAGAGGATCTGGTTGACGTCCAGGATGTACTTCATCGGGTCCACCTTCGAGTCGTGCTCGAGGACCTCGTAGTGCAGGTGGAAACCCATGGCCCGTCCCGTGGCCCCCACCTTGCCGATCAGGTCGCCGCGGTGGACCTTCTGCCCCGCCTTGACCGTGACCTCGGAGAGATGGGCGTAGCGACTCGAGTAGCCGTTGCCATGGGACAGGAACACCGCCTTCCCGTAGCTGCTCATCCGCCCGGCGCGGGTGACCACCCCGTCCGCCGTCGCGTAGACCGGGGTCCCCGCGTTCGCGACGATGTCCAGGCCCGGGTGCATCTGCCGCTT
>JASFRI010000375.1:0-4154 GCA_050115015.1 Acidobacteriota bacterium | reverse complement strand
GGGTACGCTTCCCGGGGGGAGCTCCGGCGGGGGGCTCCCGGAGGGCGGACGGCTTCCGGCATGTGGCGGCGTCGTGATGGCAAGTCTCCCGCTTATCGGCACTTCGGTGGCCACCGCCCGGATCGGTGGGCCTGGGGGGGTGGCACCAGGGCACCACGGTGTATGAAGATAGGCACCAGGAGGGGAGAAGGGAATGTCGGAAACCGAGCAGAGGCTGCGGGGGATCCTCCGGGACCTCGGATCCGCCGCCATCGCGTATTCCGGGGGCGTGGACAGCGCGCTGCTCCTGCGGGTGGCCGTCGAGGAGCTGGGTCCGGAGGCCGTGGCCTTCACCGCGGTGTCCCCCTCCTACCCGCGCCGGGACCTGGAGCGGGCCCGGGCGCTGGCGGCGGAGCTGGGGGTGCGGCACGTCCTGGTCGACTCCCGGGAGGTCGACGAGCCGGGGTACGCCGCGAACGACCTGCGCCGCTGCTATTTCTGCAAGAAGGAGCTGTTCGGCCTGCTGGCTCGCGAGGCGCGGGAGCGGGGCCTGCGCTGGGTGGCCTACGGGGCGAACCGGGATGATCTGGGGGACTTCCGCCCCGGGATGGAGGCCGCGCGGGAGGCCGGCGCCCGCGCGCCGCTGCTGGAGGCGGGGATGGGCAAGGCGGCGATCCGCGAGCTGAGCCGGCGCCTCGGCCTGCGGACCTGGGACGGCCCGGCGAAAGCATGCCTGTCGTCGCGGTTTCCCTTCGGCGAGCGCATCACTCCCGAGGGCCTGGCCCGGGTGGAGCGTGCGGAGGAGGCGCTCGAGGACCTCGGTTTCCGGCAGTTCCGCGTCCGCAGCCACCAGGACCTCGCCCGGGTCGAGCTGGACCCCGAGGGGATGGCGCGTCTCATGGGCGATGCCGCGCTGGCGCCCCGGATCGCCGCGGCGCTCCGGGAGACCGGCTTCCGGTTCGTGACCCTGGACCTCGAGGGCTACCGCTCCGGCGTGTTCAACCCGGGCGCCGACCGCGAGGGGTCTTGACGGTCGGACGCCGGGCGACCGTCGCCGCGGCGCTGTTCCTCGTGGCGCTCGGGCTGCGCCTCCTCTACCTGCACCAGGCGGCGGCCGGCCCGTTCTGGGAGCGCCCCGTCCTGGACGAGGCGTACAACCATGACTGGGCCGCCCGGCTCGCCGCGGGCGAGTCCGGGCCCGCGCCGCCGTACTTCCGGGCACCCCTCTACCCCTGGTTCCTGGCGGCGGTCTACCGGGCCACCGGCGCGGTGCCGGGACACGCCCGGCTCGTCCAGGCCGTCCTCTCCGCCCTGACCTGCCTGGGGATCGCCGCCCTCGCGAGGCGGCTCTACGGCGGGATCGCCGCCGTGGGCGCGGGGATGCTGGCGGCCGCCTACTGGCCCTGGATCTACTTCGACGGGGAGCTGCAGGACGTGCCGCTCACCCTCGCCCTGGACGTGGCCGCGCTGCTGGTCCTGCTCCGCGTCGAGGGCTCCCGCCGCAGCGGCCTGGCCGCGGCGGGCGGCGGCCTCCTCCTGGGTCTCTCCGCCATCGCCCGGCCGACGATCCTGATCGCGGTCCCCGCCGTGGCCTGGTGGCTCTGGCGGACGGGGCCGGCGGCGCGGCGGAGGCGCCTGGCGCGGCCGCTGGCCCTGACCCTCGGGCTGGCCCTTCCGATCCTGCCGATCACCGCGGTCAATCTCCTCGTGGGCGGGGACCGCGTGCTGATCGCCTCCCAGGGCGGGCTGAACTTCTACCTGGGGAACAACCCGGACTCGGACGGGCACTCCGCGCGCCTGCCCGGGGCCTCCGCCGAGTGGGAGGCGATGATCCGCGAGGGGACCCGGCGCGCGGAGACCGCTGCAGGGCGGGCCCTGCGCCCCTCGGAGGTCTCGCGGTACTGGTTCCGGGAGGGGCTGGGCTACTGGGCCTCCGACCCCGGCGGCGCGCTCGCGCTGACCGCCCGGAAGGCGGGGATGCTGCTCGCCGCGCCGGAGCTTCCCAACAACAAGCAGATCCGGTTCTTCACCCGCCGCGCCTCGCCCCTGATGCGGCTCCCCTGGCCGGACTTCGGCCTGGTGGCACCCCTGGCCCTGCTGGGGCTCCTGTGGGGCCGGGCCGGGCCCCGGGGCCGGCTCCTCTGGGGCGTCGCGGCGTCCTACGCCGTCGGGGTCGTGGCGTTCTTCGTCGCGGCCCGGTTCCGGATGCCGCTGGCCGCCCTCCTGCTGGTCCCCGCGGGGGGCGGGCTCCAGGTGCTGTGGCGCCTGGCGCGGGAGGGGGGGGGCCGGCGCCTGGCGCCCGCGCTCGCGGTGCTGGCGGCGGCGGGGATCGCGGTCAACCTCCCGCGCCTCGGCTACCGCGAGAACGAGGCGCACGCGCACTACATGCTCGGCAACGCCTTCCGGGACGACGGGGACGCCGCGGCGGCGGCCCGGGAGTTCGCCGCCGCCCTGGACCTCGACCCCGGCTTCCGGGAGGCGCGCCGGAACCTCGGAGCGACGTTGATCCGCTCCGGTCGGTCGCCGGAGGCCGTGGCGCTGCTCACCGCGGCGCTGGCGGAGGACCCGGCGGACGTCCCCTCGCGCGTCAACCTCGCGCTGGCCCTCGCGGATCTGGGGCGGGAGGAGCAGGCCCTCGTCGAACTGGAGGCGGCCGCCCGGCGGGAGCCCTCCCCGGAGACCCTGATCCCGCTGGGCAACCTGCGGGCGTCCCTCGGGGATCCCCGCGGCGCCTCCGCGGCGTTCGAGGCGGCGCTGCGCCTGGACCCCTCGTCGACGGCGGCGAGGTTCAACCTGGGCAACGCCCGCCTCCTGGGGGGCGAGCCCGCGGCGGCGGCGCAGGCCTACCGGGCGGTCCTGGAAGGGGAGCCGGACCACGCGGGCGCGTGGATCAACCTGGGGGTGGCGTTGCTGCGCCTCGACCGGCCGGCGGAGGCGGTCGAGGCGCTGCGCCGGGGGCTGCTCGGGGAGCCGGCGAACCTCCCGGCGCGGCTCGCCCTGGCCGACGCGCTGCGGGCGACCGGCCGCCCGGCGGAGGCGCGGCGGGAGCTCGAGACGGTGCTCCGGGACGCACCGGAGGGGAGCGAGCCGTGGCGCCGGGCGGGGGAGGGGCTGGCCGCCCTGGACGGCCCCGGGGTCAGTCGATGACCCCGAGGCGATCGACCGGCCAGTAGCGCAGCACCGCCTTGCCGTAGATCAGGTCCTCGGGGACCATGCCCCAGGATCGCGAGTCGTTGGAGACCGACCGGTGGTCGCCGAGCACGAAGTAGTAGCCGTCCTCGACGCGTACCGGGCCGTAATCCTGGGCCTCCCGGAAGGCGTCGGGGACGTAGGGCTCGTCGAGGTACTCCCCGTTGACGAGGACCTGCCCCTGGCGGATCTTCACGACGTCCCCGGGCAGCCCGATCACCCGCTTGATGAACGAGCGGCCCGGGTCCCCCGGGAACCAGAAGACCACGACGTCCCCCCGGGCCACCGGCCAGATCCGGTAGGCCATCTTGTTGACCAGGATCCGCTCGTCCTCGGACAGCCGCGGCTGCATGCTCGTCCCCTCGACCTTGAAGGGCTGGAACAGGAAGGCCAGGGCGAGGACGCAGAGCAGCAGGGCGGCGGCGAAGTCGCGCACCAGGCCACGCACCTCCCGGACGAGCTCCGCCCGGCGGGCATCCGGGGCGGGGTCCGGCGGTGGCAAGGTGTCCTTCATCTCGGAACGAGTATAGGGCCGACCCGGGTCGTCGACAATCCGGACATCAGACCGCGGTGGCCCGGGCCGGGACGGCTCGCGCCGCCTCGCGGCGCGGGTCGAGGCGGTCCAGGAACCCCTCGCCGACGAGGCCGTAGGCCGCCAGGGCGAGGAACATCCCCGCCCCCGGGAACAGCGACAGCCACCAGGCCCTTCCCCCCGCGGCCCAGCCGTCGGCCAGGCTCGCGCCCCAGGACGGCTGCGGCGGCGCGATGCCCAGCCCCAGGAAGCCCAGGGCCCCCTCGAGGAGGACGGCGCCCGCGGCGCTGAACGCGGCGGTCATGAGCACCGGCGCCAGCGCGTTCGGGAGGAGGTGGCCGACCAGGATGCGCAGATCCCCCGCCCCGGCCGCGCGGGCGGCGCCGATCAGGTCGCCCGTCCGCAGGCGGAGGACCTCGCCCCGGGCGTAGCGCGCGATACGCCCCCAGCGGGT
>JASFRI010000374.1:0-4166 GCA_050115015.1 Acidobacteriota bacterium | reverse complement strand
GATCCCGTCGGTACGGGGTTCAGCAAGCCCGTCGGCGAGGCGAAGGGGGCCGATTTCTGGGGGGTGGACCAGGACATCCGATCCGTCGCCTCCTTCATCAAGAAGTACGTGACCGAGAACGGCCGTTGGGCCTCTCCCAAGTACATCCTCGGCGAGAGCTACGGCGGCATCCGTTCCGCCGGCCTGGTCTGGAACCTCCAGAGCCGGCACGGCATGAACTTCAACGGCGTCGTCCTCGTCTCGCCGTTCCTCAACATGGGGTCCGGGGTCGACGGCGCGGACATCGACATGCCGCACGTCCTCTACCTGTCGACGCTGGCGGCGACGGCCTGGTACCACGACGCCATCCCGGACAAGCCCGCCGACCTGGAGGCCTTCGTCGCCGAGGTCGACCGCTTCGCGTACGAGGAGTACGCGCCTGCCCTCATGAAGGGGTTCACCATCGGGGAGGAGGAGAAGGAGGCCGTGGCGGCGAAGCTGGCAGCCTACACGGGGACCTCTCCGGACTACTGGATCAAGGCGGACCTGCGGGTGCAGCACGCGCAATTCCTCCAGGAGCTGAAGCGGGACGACCGGCTGATCACCGGGAGGATCGACTCGCGCTTCATCGGCCCGGCGGTGGACCCGCTGGGCGAGCGGATGGACTACGATCCCTTCTTCCCGGCGGTGGGCCCGGCGTTCACCGCGGCGTTCCTGGACTACCTCCACGGGGAGCTGGAGTTCCCGAAGGACGAGTCGTACACCATCTCCGCCTTCGGGATCGACTGGGACTGGGAGCACCGGCCGCCGGCCACGGAGGGCTGGGCCGTCCCCTGGGCCGACCTGCGGCCGGATCTCGCCATGGCGCTGACGACGAACCCGGGGCTGCACGTCCTCGTCCAGCAGGGCTACTACGATCTCGCCACGCCCCGCCTGGCGACCCAGCACGACCTCGCCCACCTCGACATCGCGCCGGAGGCGCGGGAGCGCATCCACCTGGAACTCTACGAGGCGGGGCACATGATGTACCTGCACGGTCCGTCGATGCAGAAGTTCCGGGACAGCCTCGCGTCGTTCATCCGGGAGACGGACCGGCTCTGAGCCTCCCCGATCTCAGGGATGGGAGGGGTCCGGAGCCTCGGGATCGATTCCCAGGTCCTTCGCCGCCTTCTGGGCGACCTTCGCCTCGATGGTCCCCTCCCGGGCCAGCAGCCACAGCGCCGCCAGGACCGTGTGCTCCGCGTCGACCTCGAAGAACCGGCGCAGGGCGGGGCGCGTGTCGCTGCGGCCGAAGCCGTCGGTGCCGAGGGACGTGAACGGCCCGGGAACCCAGCGGGAGATCATGTCGGGCAGGGACTTGACGTGGTCCGAGACGGCCACCACCGGCCCGGAATCCCCCTCGAGGCACTCCGTCACGTAGGGAACCGTGGGCTTCTCCTTCGGGTGGAGCCGGTTCCAGCGCTCGCAGGCCAGGGCCTCCCGCCGCAGCTCGCCGTAGCTGGTGGCGCTCCAGACGTCGGCGGCCACGCCGTAGCGCTCCGCGAGGATCTCCTGGGCCTGGAGGGCAGCTCCCATCACCGGACCGCTGCCCAGGATCGTCGCGCGGTGCCCCCGCCTCTCCGGTGAGCGGCGGAAGGGGTACATCCCCCTGAGGATCCCCTCCTTCACTCCCGCCGGCATGGGGGGCATCTCGTAGGCCTCGTTGTACAGGGTGAGGTAGTAGAACACGTCCTCGTTCTCGCCGTACATCCGCCGCAGGCCCTCCTCGACGATCGCGGCGATCTCGTACGCGTACGCGGGATCGTAGGTGAGGCAGGCCGGGTTCGTGGAGGCGAGGACGGGGCTGTGGCCATCCTGGTGCTGCAGGCCCTCTCCGTTGAGCGTCGTCCGCCCGGCGGTGGCGCCCAGCAGGAAGCCTCGCCCCCGGGAGTCCCCGAAGGCCCAGATGAGGTCGCCGACCCGCTGGAACCCGAACATCGAGTAGAAGATGAAGAACGGGATCATCGGGACGCGCTGCGTGGCGTGGCTCGTCCCCGCGGCGGTGAACGTCGCCATCGAGCCGGCCTCGGTGATCCCCTCCTCGATCAGCTGGCCGTCACTCGCCTCCCGGTAGCTCAGCAGCATCCCGGCATCCACGGGGGTGTAGCACTGGCCGAAGGGGGCATAGATCTTGAACTCCCGGAACAGGGACTCCATGCCGAAGGTCCGTGCCTCGTCGGGGATGATCGGCACGATCCGGCGTCCGAGCTCGGGGTCCTTCAGGAGCTTGCGGAGGAGGCGGACGAACGCCATCGTCGTGGAGACCGGGACCGCCCCCTTCGTCCCCTCCCCGAACTCGGCGTAGACGTCGGGCCGTGGAAGCGGCACGTCGACGCCGACCGAGCGCCGGCGGGGCAGACAGCCCCCCAGCTCCCGGCGTCGCTCGAGCATGTACCGGACCTCGTCACTATCGGGGCCCGGATGGTAGAAGGGCGCCTCGTCCAGCTCCTCGTCCCGGATGGGGAGCTCGAGGCGGTCCCGGAAGACCCGGAGCTCGTCCTTTTCCATCTTCTTCACCTGGTGCGTGACGTTGCGGGCCTCGAAGTCCTCCCCGAGGGTCCAGCCCTTCACCGTCTGCGCCAGGATGACCACCGGCATTCCCTCCGACTGCGTGGCGACCTGGTAGGCGGCGTACAGCTTGCGGTAGTCATGGCCGCCGCGACGCAGCCGGCGAAGATCGTCGTCGCTCAGGTGCTCGACGATCCGCCGCAGTCTCGGGTCGGGACCGAAGAACTCCTCGCGGATGCGCTCGCCGGTCATGGTCGGGTAGCGCTGCCAGTCCCCGTCGAGGGTGTCGTTCATCTTCTGGTGCAGCACCCCGTCCACGTCCCGGGCGAACAGCTCGTCCCACTCCCGGCCCCAGAGGACCTTGAGCACGTACCAGCCCGAACCGCGGAACACCGACTCGAGCTCCTGGACGATCTTGCCGTTCCCCCGCACCGGGCCGTCCAGGCGCTGGAGATTGCAGTTCACGACGAAAATGAGGTTGTCCAGCCGCGACCGGCTGGCAAGGGTCAGCGCCCCGAGGGCCTCGGGCTCGTCGCACTCGCCGTCCCCGAGGAAGCACCACACCCGGCTGCGGCTCGTGTCGGCGAGGCCCCGGTCCTGCAGGTAGCGCAGGAACCGGGCATGGTAGATGGCATTGATCGGTCCGAGCCCCATGGAGACGGTGGGGAACTCCCACATGTCGGGCATCAGCCTCGGGTGGGGGTAGCTGGAGAGGCCCTGGCGGCCGGCCTCCCGGCGGAAGTGCTCGAGCTGGTCCTCGGTGAGGAAGCCTTCCAGGTAGGCGCGGGCGTACATTCCGGGCGCTGCATGTCCCTGGAAGTAGACGTGATCGCCGGGTTGCTCGCCGTCGCCGCCGCGGAAGAAGTGGTTGAAGCCCACCTCGTAGAGGCTGGCCGAGGAGGCGTACGTGGAGAGGTGGCCGCCGAGCCCCTCGAACCGGCGGTTCGCCCGGGTGACCATCGCCGCGGCGTTCCAGCGGATGAGGCGCCGGATGCGCCGCTCGAGCTGCTCGTCCCCCGGGAACGGCGGCTCCAGCTCCGGGCTGATGGTGTTGATGTAGCGGGTCTGCACCATGGCAGGCATGCCGATCTGCAGCATCCGGGCCCGCTTCAGGAGCTTGTAGAGCAGGTACTGCGCCCGCTGGCGCCCTGCACCCTCGAAGACGGCGTCGAGGGACTCGATCCACTCGCGGGTCTCGTCCGGGTCGGCGTCGGGAAGCTGTCGCTTGAAGTAATGATCGAGATAGGTCACGGGTCTCTCCGGGCGCGGTGTCCAGGCGCTGGATTCCGAACGAGACAGATTAGATTAGACCGGTCCGAACATCAAAGCGGACCGACCGGGCCCCGCTAAACCACTGCCGCCGATGGACGTTGGGCCGGCGATGAGGGCCGGCCTCGGGCGCCGTCGGACGCGGAGCCGAGCCGCAGGAGCCACAGCGAGGAGCCGCCGTTGCTCCGGCAGCAGGCCAGCGACCGGCCGTCGGGGGAGAGGCTCGGCTCCTCGATGAACGGGCCGGATTCGGGAAAGCGGCCCGCCGGTGGCCGGAATCCGCAGGATGTTGCGGTGGCTGGGCTGGAAGTAGACCCGTGATCTTCCGGATCTCGCGGCTCTCCGGATCGAGAAAGAACAGCTACCGGTTG
>JASFRI010000373.1:0-4176 GCA_050115015.1 Acidobacteriota bacterium | reverse complement strand
GCGTGGACAAGCAGACGAAGATGGTCGTCTCGGGGATCGACAAGCAGCAGGTGGGACAGGTGGCGGCGAACATCCGGCGCCTGCGGCCGCCGGAGCCCTACAAGGGGAAGGGAATCCGTTACGCCGACGAGACGATCCAGAAGAAGGCCGGCAAGACCGGCGCCACGGGCGGCTAAGGAGCGGAGCATGTGGACGAACATCGACCGGCGCGCAAGCCGGAATGCCGTCAAGCGACGGATCCGTCGCAAGATCTCCGGGGACGCGATGAGGCCCCGGCTCGCGGTGTTCCGGAGCCGCAGGCACTTCTACATCCAGGCGGTGGACGACGCCACGTCGACCACCATCTGCTCGGCATCCACGCTCGATCCCGCGCTGGGAAACCTCCGCAAGTGCGGCAGCAACGTTGCCGCGGCCAAGGCGGTGGGCGAGCTCATCGCGGATCGATTGAAGGAAAAGGGAATCGCGATCGCCATCTTCGATCGGGGCGGTCACATCTATCACGGCAGGGTCCGCGCCGCGGCGGAGGCGGCGAGGGAGAAGGGCCTGAAGTTCTAGGCCTCCTCCGAGGAGAGCTACGTTGCAGGCGATTGAGGCAGATCGACTCGACCTGAAGGACCAGGTCGTTCACATCAACCGCGTCACGAAGGTTGTCAAGGGCGGAAAGAACTTCAGCTTCTCGGCCCTGGTCGTGGTGGGGGATGGGAACGGCCACGTGGGCTATGGCATGGGCAAGGCCAAGGAGGTCCCCTCTGCCATCCAGAAGGGGATCGAGAAGGCGAAGCGCTCCCTGGTCCGGGTCCCGCTCTACGGGAACACGATCCCGCACCAGGTGGTGGGCATCTTCGGGGCGGGTCGCGTGCTTCTCAAGCCCGCCTCGGAGGGCACCGGCGTGATCGCCGGAGGGGCGGTGCGCGCGGTCCTGGAGGCAGCCGGCGTCCAGGACATCCTGACGAAGTCCCTCGGTACGCCGAACCCCATCAACGTGGTCAAGGCCACGATGGTGGGCCTGCAGTCCCTGAAGGACCCCGATTCCCTGGAGCGGATGCTGGGCAAGCCGCGCCGGCCGGCGCATCCCGGTGCCCAGCGCACCGGGACGGGGGACGCCGCGCCCGCCAAGGCAGCCGCCGGGGCCGCCGAGACCGTTGGGGTCGCCGCCGAGGCGAAGGCGGTCCCTGCCGCGGCGGAGGCGGCCCCTGCCGCGGCGGAGACGGCCCCTGCCGAGGCGGAGACGACCCCTGCCGAGGCGCCCGAGCAGGCCGTGGAGGTGCCGGAGGCCGAGGACCCCTCCGCGGACGAGGCGAAGGAGTAGGAGCTTTCCATGGCGGACGAGAAGAAGCTGATCATCCAGCAGTACCGGAGCGGCATCGGCTGCACCGACAGACACAAGCGAGTTCTGCGCGCGCTCGGCTTCCGCAAGCTCAACCAGCGGGTCGAGCGGCCGGACAATCCCGCGGTGCGGGGGATGGTGGAGACGATCCCGCATCTCGTGCGCATCGTCGAGGACTAGGTGATGGCGGACCAGGAATACATCGGCCTGCACAACTTGAAGCCCGCCCCGGGCGCGCGGAAGAAGCCCAGGAGGGTCGGCCGCGGGCCTGGAAGCGGACGGGGCAAGACCGCCGGGCGCGGCGAGAAGGGACAGCGCTCCCGCAGCGGCTACTCCGCCAAGATCGGGTTCGAGGGCGGCCAGATGCCCCTCCACCGGCGGGTCCCGAAGCGGGGGTTCACGAACATCTTCCGCAAGGAGTTCGCGGTGGTGAACCTGGAGCGGCTGGCGGGCTACGGCGAGGGCGACGAGGTCACCCCGGAGCGTCTGGTCGGGGATGGCATCGTCCGTCGGAAGAACGTGGGCATCAAGCTGCTCGCCCGCGGCGAGGTCAAACACCCCCTCAAGGTGAAAGTCCACAGGGTCAGCAGGCAGGCCCGGGAGAAGATCGAGGCCGCCGGTGGTTCGGTGGAGCTCGTGCGGTGAGTCATGCTCGATAGCTTCAAGAACATCTTCAACGTCCCGGACCTCCGGAAGCGGGTGGTCTTCACGTTCCTGATCCTGGGCGTCTACCGGATCGGCTCGTGGATCCCGACGCCGGGAATCGACTCCGCGGCCCTGCAGCGTTTCTTCAGCACGCAGGAGGGGGGCGTCCTCGGCTTCCTGAACCTGTTCGCCGGAGGGAACCTCTCGCGGCTGACGATCTTCGCCCTGGGGATCATGCCGTACATCTCCGCATCCATCATCCTCCAGCTCCTGACGGTCATCTGGCCTTATCTCGAGCGGCTGTCCAAGGAAGGCGAGGTCGGCAGGAAGAAGATCACCCAGTACACCCGCTACGGGACGGTCGTCCTCTCGGTGATCCAGTCCATGGGGATCGCGCTCTGGCTGGAGAGTCTCGAGGGTGGCACCATCGTCCCGAACCCTGGATGGGGGTTCCGGTTGATGACGGTGCTGACCCTGACCACTGGGACCGCGTTCATCATGTGGCTGGGAGAGCAGATCACCGAGCGGGGCATCGGCAACGGGATCTCCCTGATCATCTTCGCGGGGATCGTGGTCGGGCTCCCCGGGGCCATCCTCAATACGATCGATGACATCCGCACGGGCCAGAAGAACCTGATCTTCGTCGTGTTCCTCGTCGTCATGATGGTGCTGGTCATGGCGGCCATCGTGCTGGTGGAGCGCGCCCAGCGGCGCATCCCGGTGCAGTACGCGCGGCGGGTGGTCGGGCGGAAGATGATGGGCGGCATGTCGACGCACATCCCGCTGCGGGTCAACACCGCGGGCGTCATCCCGGTGATCTTCGCATCCTCGGTGCTCTCGATCCCGCAGACCCTCGTCACCTTCAGCGGACTGAGTGACGTGGCCTGGGTCCGTGGCGTGGCGAACCAGCTGAACTACAACATGCCGCTCTACAACCTGATCTACTTCATCGGGATCATCTTCTTCTGCTACTTCTACGTGTCCATCATCTTCAACCCGATGGATGTTGCCGACAACATGAAGAAGTACGGCGGGTTCATACCGGGAATCCGGCCGGGGAAGCGCACGGCGGAGTACATCGATGCGGTGCTGACACATCTCACCTTCGCCGGAGCGGTTTACCTGGGACTCGTGGCGCTGCTCCCGGTCTTCCTGATCAGCGGTCTCAACCTGGGCGCGCTCCCGTGGGTGGGCCCCACGCTGGCGAACATCCTGCCCGACTTCATCAACAGCGGGTTCAACGTGAAGTTCTTCTTCGGCGGCACCTCGTTGCTGATCGTGGTCGGCGTTGCGATGGACACGGTGCAGCAGGTCGAGTCGCAGCTGATCATGCGGCACTACGACGGCTTCATGCGGGGAACCCGGATCCGGGGCCGGAGGACCTGAGGTCATGCGGATCGTCCTTCTCGGGCCTCCGGGGGCCGGCAAGGGAACCCAGGCGGGGTTTCTGGCCGAGCACCACCGCATCCCGCACATCTCCACCGGCGACATGCTCCGGCAGGCCATCCGGGAGGGCACGGAGGCCGGCCGGCGGGCCGAGGCCATCGTGAGCGCGGGTCGCCTCGTTCCGGACGACCTGGTGCGGGATATCGTGGCGGAGCGTCTGGCGCATGAGGATTGCCGCGACGGCTTCATCCTGGACGGGTATCCACGGAATCTCGCCCAGGCCGGCGAGCTGGAGGAGATCCTCACAGGGCTGGACGCCGGGCTGGACCTGGTGCTCGAGCTCTCGGTTCCCGAGGACGAGATCGTGCAGCGCCTGTGCGGCCGCCGCACCTGCCCTGACTGCAAGGCGGTCTTCCACGTGGCATTCAATCCGCCGCGGATCGAGGGGCGTTGCGATGCATGCGGAGGCGAGCTGGTGCAGCGGGACGACGATCGGGAGTCGGTGATCCGGGAGCGGCTGCGGGTGTACCGGGAGACGACGGCGCCCCTTGTGGACTACTACCGGAAGCGCGGTCTGCTACGGACGGTGTCGGCGGCGGGAGAGGTGAAGGAGGTCGCAGGACAGATTCGCCGGACCCTGGAGGCGGCGTGATCACCACGAAGTCCAGGGCGGAGATCGCCATCATGGATCGGGCGAACGCCATCGTCCTCCGGATCCTGCACGAGCTGAAGGAGCGGATCCGGCCGGGGGTGACGACGGCGGACCTGGATCGATACGCCGCCCGTCGGCTTGACGAGGAAAAGGCCGGCTCCGCATT
>JASFRI010000372.1:0-4216 GCA_050115015.1 Acidobacteriota bacterium | reverse complement strand
GCCAGCGCCTGCCTGGTCCTGGCGGGTTTGGTCTCCGACGATCAGACGATCATCCATCGCGTCTACCACATCGACCGGGGTTATGAGCGGATCGAGGAGAAGCTGGGCCAGCTCGGCGCCCGGATCGAGCGCCAGCCCTGACGGAGGGAGCATGGACTGCCTGTTCTGCAGCATCGAGAAAGGGACAATCCCCTCGAAGCGCGTGCACGAGGATGAACGCTGCATCGCCTTCGAGGACATCAACCCCCAGGCCGCGACGCACGTCCTGGTCGTCCCGAGGCAGCACCTTGCAACGGTCAACGACGTCTCCGAGGAGCACGAGGATCTCCTGGGGCACCTGATCGTCGTCGCCCGGAAGATCGCCCTGGAACGCGGGCACGGCGAGTCCGGCTACCGGCTCGTGATGAACTGCCAGGAGGGCGCCGGGCAGTCCGTCTTCCACATCCACCTTCACCTGCTGGGCGGACGGACGTTCCGCTGGCCGCCGGGGTGAGGGCGACACACCACGTCGCGGGTTTCGGCAGGAGAACGGTTGCTGGGCGGGTGTGTGGCGGTGCCGGGCCGGATCAGTGATCCGTGGACGGCTCCGGGTTGGCCTTGATGATGAAGACCTCGGAGGTCCCATCGGGGTTGCGCTTCTCGACCCGGTGCACGAGGACACGGCGATCCTCGTGGATCGCCATCATCGTCCGCACCTGGATATCTTCCTTCCGTCCCTTCTTCCGGCGCTCCTGAAGAGGGATCATGTCCCAATCGCCCACTTTCATGGCTTTCCGGCCCCTTTGCGATGTCGCTCTGGCGCTGTGATGTCGTCGAGTCGGACGGTCAGAATCTGCTCGCATGCGGATCCTGCCTTCCCCACACCCTGGCCCAATATTAGGTCCCCCCGGGGCCAGGATCAAGCGGAAAAATCCTCCGGTTACAGTAAGATCCGTGACATCATGGAAGCCGCCTCGAATCAACGGATTCGCAGTTGTCCCGGACCGCGGGCGGGTGATATGCTGCCCCTGAGCAGTCATATCCTGGAGAACCAACCAGTTGCGCCCCGCGCCCCCCGGACGTGCGGCGCCCTGTTCCGGTGGGCCAGCCAGAACCCCAGACCCGCCGTTCCTGGCATATGGAGGATCCCATGGATTCACCGGTCATTGTCGGCGCCGTCCGGACCCCGATCGGGCGGTTTCTCGGTTCGTTGAAGACCCTTCCCGCGACCCGCCTCGGCTCCATCGTCGTCCAGGAGGCCGTGCGCCGGGCCGACGTCCGTCCCGAGGAGGTGGACGAGGTCATCATGGGCAACGTCGTCGGCGCGGGGCTCGGCCAGAACCCCGCCCGGCAGGCCGCGCTCGGTGCCGGACTCCCCGATGAGGTCGCGGCGATGACCGTCAACAAGGTCTGCGGGTCCGGCCTCAAGGCGGTCGTGCTCGCCGCACAGGCGGTCAAGCTGGGTGACGCGAACGTCGTCGTTGCCGGGGGCATGGAGTCGATGTCGAACGCCCCCTACCTCCTCGAGCGGGCCCGGGAGGGGCTGCGGATGGGGGACGGCAAGCTGCTCGACTCGATGATCCACGACGGCCTGTGGGACGCCTATGAGGATTACCACATGGGGAACACGGGTGAGGTCGTCGCGGAGGAGTACGGGATCTCCCGCTCCGCTCAGGATGAGTGGGCCCTCGGGAGCCACCGGAAGGCCATCGCCGCCATCGAGGCGGGGAAGTTCCGTGACGAGACGATCGCCGTGGAGGTCCCGCAGCGCAAGGGGGAGCCCCTGCGGTTCGAGGTGGACGAGGCGCCCCGCAAGGACACCACCCTCGAGGCTCTCTCGAAGCTCCGTCCCGCGTTCAAGAAGGACGGAACCGTCACCGCGGGCAATGCTCCCGGCGTCAACGACGGTGCCGCCGCGGTGGTGGTCATGTCAGGGTCCGAGGCCTCCCGGCGCGGCCTGCCGCCGCTCGCCCGGATCGTCGCCTACGCCACCTCCGGGATCGCCCCCCGCCTCGTGATGATGGCCCCGAAGCGCGCCACCGAGATGGTCCTGGAAAAGACGGGCTGGAAGAAGGACGAGGTGGACCTGCTGGAGTTCAACGAGGCCTTCTCGGTGCAGCAGTGCGCCCTGGTCCGGGAACTGGGGCTGGACCCCGCCCGGGTCAACGTGAACGGCGGTGCGGTGGCCCTCGGTCACCCCATCGGGGCGAGCGGGGCGCGTATCCTCACGACGCTGATGTACGCGATGAAGGACCGGAACGTGCGCCGCGGCATTGCCGCGCTCTGTCTGGGCGGCGGCAACGCGGTGGCCATGGCGGTCGAGCGGATCTGATCGCACCGCCCATGACCCGACGGTCCGTCCCATGAAGGCGGAGCCCTCCGACGCTCCGGTCCGGGTCCTCCGGGGACCCGGGGCACTCGAGCGCTGCGGCGAGGAGGCCGCCGCCCTGGGCTCCCGCGCCCTGGTGGTCTCCTCCGGGCGGCCGGACAGCCGCCAGGAGGGCCTGGTGGAGCGGGTCCGGCGCCTGCTCCAGACCGCCCGCGTCGGCCAGCGAGCGTTCGCGCGCGTGCCGCGCCGGGGGGAACCGGTGGACGCCGCCCGCGGGATGGCCCCCGAGGCGGCGCGAGAGGCGCACTGCAGCCTCGTGATCGGGGTCGGCGACGACCGGGTGCTCGACGTGGCCCGGTTCGCCGGGGGTGAGGCCTGGCTGCCGACCCTGCTGGTGCCGACCGTCCTCGGCTACGGACGGCCAATCCCGACGGACACGTTCCCGCTTCCGGACGTCCTTGTCCTGGATGCGGCCGCGCAGGTGGGGGCCGAGCCCGGCGCGACGGCGGCGGAAGCGATCGTCCTGCTGGCGGGACTGCTCGAGGCCTACGCCGCCTCGGACCCCGGCCCCAGCGACCGGGAGGTGGAGGAGATCCTGCGCACGCTGGTCGAGCAGGCGCCCCGGGCGGTCCGGCAGCCGGGGGACCCGGAGCCGCGCGGGCGGCTGATCGAGGTGGCGGCCGGTTCCTCGGTGGTCCTGGCCTCGAAGGGGAATACGCCCCGTCCGGTGGAGGACCTTGCCGCACGGCTGGCCGGGAGACAGGCAGGGCCCGATACGCTGCGCGGTGCCCTGCTGCCGGCGGTGCTGGAGGTCTCGGCGGCGGGCGACCGGCCCCTGGCGGCGGAGCGGGTGGCCCGGTTCGGCCGGGAGGTGCTCGACATCAACGAAGAGGACCACGGGCGGGCGGCCCAGTGGGCGGCGGGCGGCGTGCGCCAGTGGGTTCGAAGTCTGGGGATGGAGACCCGGGTCTCCATCCCCGCGCCGCGGGGAGCTTCCGGGGATGGGGTGCTCCTGGAGGTCCTCGCGGTGATGCGGCGTTGACAGGGAAACGGATTCCACGTTCCGCGGCAGGCCCGCGGGGCTTCAGGAGGTTGCCAATGGAGATTCGCACTTTCGGCGTCGTCGGCGCCGGCACGATGGGGAACGGTATCGCGCACACGGCTGCGCAGTTCGGCTACCGGGTGATCCTGAACGACCTCGAGGACCGGTTCCTCGACCGGGGGATGAAGACGATCGACAAGAACCTCCAGCGCGGGGTCGACAAGGGGAAGATGTCGGAGCCGGACAAGAAAGCGGTCCTGGAGCGCATCCAGGCCACGACCCGGCTGGAGGCGCTCTCCGAGGCGGACATCGTCGTGGAGGCGATCCTCGAGAACCTGGAGGCCAAGACCGACCTGTTCCGCAAGCTGGACGAGATCACCGGGAAGGGGACGATCCTGGCGTCGAACACGTCCTCGATCTCCATCACGAGGCTCGCGGCGGTCACGGGCCGGGCGGACCGGGTCATCGGGATGCACTTCATGAACCCCGTCCCGGTCATGAAGCTGGTCGAGATCGTGAAGGGGATCGAGACCAGCGACGAGGCCCTCGCCGAGGGCACCGCCTTCATCGAGGGCCTGGGCAAGACCACGATCCTGGCCAAGGACACGCCCGGGTTCCTGATCAACGTCCTGCTCGTCCCGTACCTGTGCGAGGCGGTCCGGCTGGTCGAGGCCGGCGTCGGGACGAAGGAGGACATCGACAAGGGGATGAACCTCGGCTGCAACATGCCGATGGGCCCCATCACCCTGCTGGACTTCGTCGGCCTCGACACCACGCTGGCGATCGCCGACGTGCTCTACGACGAGTTCCGCGACCCGAAGTACGCCGCGCCTCCGCTCCTGCGCCGGATGGTCGAGAGCGGGTTC
>JASFRI010000371.1:0-4228 GCA_050115015.1 Acidobacteriota bacterium | reverse complement strand
ATCGATCACCGACGTGGTGGCCCGCCTGGAACGGGACGTGACTGCCGACGAGGTCAACCAGGCGCTGCAGGCGGCCTCGGAGACACAGCGCCTCCGGGGGATCCTCCGGGTCACGGACGAGGAGCTGGTCTCCCGGGACGTGATCGGCGATACCCACTCCTGCACCGTGGATGCCTCGAGCACCCTGGTCCTTCGGGACCGGGCGGTGAAGTTGCTCGCCTGGTACGACAACGAGTGGGGCTACGCCGCCCGGCTCGTGGACCTCGCGGCGCTCCTCGCCGGGGCGGAAGGGACTCCGTCGCGTCCGCGAACCTGAGACCGCTTTGGGAAACGGCCCTGTGAGACGCTCGGATACGTCCCGATGCGCCCCGGCGCCCATCGTGACCTAAAATTGGATCGGTCTCCCTGGAGGCGCCCGATGCTGCACTCGTTCCGCATCGCTCGGCTGTTCGGGATCGAGATCCGGCTCGACGTGAGCCTGCTCCTGATCTTCTTCCTCATCCTGGTGAGCCTCGCGCTCGGCGTGTTCCCGGCCTGGCATCCGGACTGGTCCACCCTGATGCGCTGGGGGATCGCCGCGGCCGCCTCCGTCCTCTTCTTCGCCGCGGTCCTGGCGCACGAGCTGTCCCATGCCCTGGTCGGCCGTGCCACGGGCATCCCCATCCGGAAGATCACCCTCTTCGTGTTCGGCGGCATGGCGCACATGGAGGGCGAGCCCCGGAGCTGGCGGGCCGAGCTCGTGATGGCGGCCGTGGGACCGGCGACGAGCCTCGCCCTGGGCGCGCTCTTCCTGGGGATCGCCGCCCTCCATGGAGGCGTCACGGCCCTGGAGGCCGCGAACGTGGCCAAGGCGCTGGCGGCGCTTCCCCCCTCCACCACCGTCCTGCTCTGGCTGGGCCAGGTGAACATCGTGCTGGCCCTGTTCAACCTCGTGCCGGGGTTCCCCCTGGACGGCGGGCGGGTCCTGAGGGCCGCCCTGTGGGGGTTCACCGGCGACCGGCGACGGGCGACCCTGCATGCCTCGCGCCTGGGGCAGGTCTTCGCCTGGCTGCTCATCGGGACCGGGATCGCCATGTTCCTCGGCTTCCGGGTTCCCATCTTCGGCAGGGGCGGGGCCCAGGGCCTCTGGCTCGCCTTCATCGGCTGGTTCCTGAACAACGCCGCCCGCGTCAGCTACCGGCAGGTCCTGATCCACGACGCGCTGGAGGGCATTCCCGTGCTTCGGGTGGCACGGACCCGGTTCGACACCGTCGCGGCCTCGTCCTCCGTCCGGGAGCTCGTGGAGGAGCACATGATGAGAAGCGGCCAGCGTGGCTTTCCCGTGATCTCGGACGACGGCTTCATCGGGCTCGTCTGCATGGACGACGTTCGCTCGGTCCCGCGGGACGACTGGGATCGCACCACCGTCCGGGACGTGATGACGCCCGCCGCGGACCTGACCACCATCGGCCCGGACGATCCCGCCGAGGAGGCGCTGGAGCGACTGGCCCGGAAGAACGTGCGGCTGCTCCCGGTCCTGCAGGACGGCGAGCTGCGGGGGCTGCTGCGACGGGACGACGTTCTCCGGTGGCTCGCGCTGCAGGACGCGGAGCTGGGCAGTGGATCCGCCGGCGGGTAGGACCGGCCGCGCGGAGGAACGGGGCACGGATCGTTCCGGGGGGTGCGCCCCCGATCGCCGCGATCTGGGGAAAACCCCCGGGCGACGATCGGCACGCGCCGGGTCGTCCCGGCGACCGCTTCGGCCCATGCTGCTGGGGCAGGAGGAAGTGGACCATTCTGGCCCCATGGAGCTGTCGAAGAGTCCTTGCATGACGAAGGCCATGACATCAACGTCCGATCCACCCCCCGAGAGGCCCCCGGTCAGGAATCCCCCTGGCCCCCCACCCGAGGGGCCCCCACGTCGCCCGCCGAACGAGCCACCCGGCAGTCCTCCCCCGAAGCCACCGGTGCCACAGCCCCCGCCGGGCAGACCACCGGAGCTTGCCCGGGGAGATCCGCCGCCGGTCACGGAACTGCCTCCGGACGAGACGCCTGCCGCCACCGGGAGAGGCCTCGAGGCAAGCCACCGCCTCCACGGATTCGGCCGCCCCCGACGGCGTCGGCAGGGGTCCGCCCGGAGGTCCCACCGGCGGGCTCCGCCATCACCGCCGGGACCCGGCGCTTGAGCTACCGGATCGAGCAACCCCGCGGGATCGGGGACGAGGTCCGTCGGATCGCCGGGGAGCAGGTGCGGAAGGCCGTCGACGACCTGGGAGAGGAGGACCCGCACGAGGCGGTGCACGAGTTCCGCAAGCGGTGCAAGAAGGTGCGGGCACTGCTGCGGTTGGTACGCCCGGCGCTCGGTGAGACCTACTCGGCGGAGAACCGCCGCTTCCGTGACACGGCGAGGACGTTCTCCGACCTGCGCGACGCGACGTCGGTGATCGAATCCGCCGAGGCGCTGGGCGATCGTTACGGCGACGACCTGCCCGTGGGCAGCCTGGAACGGCTCCGGCAAGACCTCGGGTCGCGCCGGGATCGGGTGGCGGAACGCCGGGCCCTGCGGAAACGGATGGCCGTCGCCCGGGAGGCGATGGAAGCCGCAGGCGACCGGATCCCATCCTGGGAGCTGGACGCGGATCGGTTCGACGCCGTGGCCGGCGGCATCGCCAGGACCTACCGTCGCGCCCGGGCGGCCATGGCGGCGGCCCGGGAGCGCCCGTCCACCCCGACGTTCCACGAGTGGCGGAAGCGGGTCAAGTACCACCGCTACCACCTGCGCCTCCTCCGGGCGAGCTGGTCGCCGGTGCTCGACGAGGTCCGCGGGCAGCTCCACACCCTCTCGGACCTCCTGGGGCTGGACCACGATCTCTCCGTCCTCCGGGACGTCCTGGACGAGAGATCCTCGTCGGTTGGTCGAACGGAGGTTTTTCCCCTCATCGACGCTCGCCGCGGAGAGCTCCGGGCGCAGGCCTTCCCCCTCGGCGAACGCCTGTTCGTCGACCGTCCCTCCGGGCGCGTCCGATGGCTCCGGACGTGCTGGGAGTCCTGGGAGGCGGAGCGCGCGCTGGACGCCGCACTGGACGGCGCCGCGGCGATCGGCTGAGGCGCACCCGCCCTCCACTTCGCCCTTCCCGCCCCGACACTGGCACGCTGCAACGCCTTGACAGCAAGGAAGAAACGCGGATACCCTGCTGCACCGATTCGACGCGGCTCCGTCTCGAACCAGGGAAACCGATGCTGGGCAAGACGCTGTCTCATTTCCGCATCCTCTCGCAGCTCGGCGAGGGGGGTATGGGGGTGGTCTACGAGGCCGAGGACACGAAGCTCGGCCGGAAGGTCGCCCTGAAGGTCCTGCCCCCCGAGCGCGTCGGGGACGAGGAGCGCCGCCTGCGGTTCCTGCGGGAGGCGCGCACCGCCGCCGCCATCAGCCACCCCCACATCGCGGCGATCCACGAGATCGACGAGACCGAAGGCGTCGTCTTCATCGCCATGGAGCTGGTGGAGGGGGAGACCCTGCGGGCCGTCCTCCAGAGGGGCGTCCCTCCGCTGCACAAGTCGCTGCGGTTCGCGGCCGAGATCGCGGAGGCCCTCGCCGCCGCCCACCAGGCGAACATCGTGCACCGGGACCTGAAGCCCGAGAACGTGATGATCCGCCCCGACGGGCACGTCAAGCTCCTCGACTTCGGGCTGGCGAAGCTCCGGGAGGAGGCCGCCGACGACGCGGCGTCGACGCGGATGGAGACCCTGTCGGCGGAGATGACCCGGGAGGGGAAGGTCCTCGGCACCGCCGCCTACATGTCGCCGGAGCAGGCGCGCGGCCAGCCGGTCGATTTCCGCTCCGACCTGTTCTCCTTCGGGATCGTCCTCTACGAGATGAGCACCGGCCGCTCGCCGTTCCAGGGCCCCTCGGTCACCGATACCCTGAGCGCCATCGTGCGGGACCAGCCCGCGCCGATGACCCGGATCGCGCCCGCGGTGCCGGAGGAGCTGGCGCGGATCACCGGCAAGTGCCTGGAGAAGCACCCCGAGGAGCGCTACCAGCACACCGACGACCTGGCGATGGACCTCCGGAAGCTGCGGCGCGTGACCGACTCCCAGCCGCTGTCCGCGGTCAGCGACACGGCGGTCCCGGCGCACGCGGATCGGCCCGCATGGCGGCGTCCCGTCCTCCTCGCCACCGCGGCGATCGTCGTTCTGGCTGGCGTCCTGGGGCTGGCCGCCTGGCTGCGCTCCGCCGGTGTGCTCT
>JASFRI010000370.1:0-4253 GCA_050115015.1 Acidobacteriota bacterium | reverse complement strand
GGACCTTCGGGGAGCCCCTGCGGATCGACGGCGGCGAGGCCCTGGGCCGGGTCGACGTCGTCCGGCTGGACGCCTGGCGGGCGCTCGTGACCTGGATGGAGCGATCCGGCGAGGAGGGGGAGGCGACGCTGCGCTTCCGGGTGGCCTGGCGGGAGGGGCGCCTGGAGCCCCCGGTGGACGTGGGCCGGATGTCCGCCGCCCGGGCCGCCGGGTTTCCCCGGATCGCGACCTGGAAGGGCACCACCCTGGTCGCCTGGACGGATCCCGACGCCGGGGCCATCCGGCTGCGCCGGATCGACCCCCCTCGGCTGGACTCCCGATGAGACGCCTGGCCGGGATCGTCGCGGTCTGCCTGTGCCTGTCGGCCCCGGCGCTGGGCGGGCCGAGGCGTCCGATCGAGGACTTCCTGGTGGACCTCCCGCCCAAGGAGTTCGAGGCCCCCGATCTCCACGGCGGGACCATCGCGCTGCGGGACCTCCGCGGCAAGGTGGTCATCCTGAACTTCTGGGGCATCTGGTGTCCGCCCTGCCGCGAGGAGATGCCGGAGCTCGCGGCGCTGCACCGGGAGCTCGCCCCCCGCGGCGTCGAGCTGATCGCCGTGAACACCGGCGACAGCGCGGAACGGGTGGCGGCGTTCGTGGAGCGGGAGAAGCTGCCGTTCCCCGTCGTCCTGGACGACGGCGCCTCGGATCTCTATGCCGTCGTGGGCTTCCCGACCAGCTACGTCCTGGACCGCGATGGCCGCATCCGGTATGTCTCGGAGGGTTACAGCCCGCACACCGTCGAGGAGCTGCGGCTGATCGTCGAGCACCTGCTGGGGTCCCCGGAGCCGTCGGAAAAGCCACCGTCGGAGGCGCCGCCGCCGGAGGGGAAGAGGCCGTAGCAGGCTGCTGGAGGTCCGGACCGGCGAGCCTCGAACCTGCTATGATCGGCCCGGCGGCCGCGAGAGGGCCGGGGAGGCGGCGGAGCGATGAGGATCAGGCTGCGGAAGGCGGGCAAGGTCAACGTGCTGGAGCTTGCCGGGAAGATGACCATCGGCGAGGGGGACGTGCAGCTCCGGACCCGGATGAAGGAGCTGCTGGCCGCCGGGGAACGGTTCTTCGTGTTCGACATGCTGGACGTTCCCGTGCTCGACAGCGCCAGCGTCGGCGAGGTCGTGGCCTGCTACCGCCGCGCCCGCGAGGTGGACGGGTCGATCCGGCTGGTCCTCCGGGGCCGCGTCCACGACACCTTCACGATGACCCACCTGGACCGGGTGTTCGAGATCTTCACGAAGGTCGACGACGCCCTCGGCAGCTTCGCTCACTGACACGCCGCGCGCCGGCAGGACGCCGGAGGACCTCCTCGACCTCCGGCGGGGAGACGGGAAGCCGTCCCTGCAGGACCGCCTCCAGGTGCGGCAGCCGGTCGTGCCCCCAGAACAGGCGGCCTTCGTGCTCGAAGGTGGGGACGCCGAAGACCCCCCGCGCCCGGGCCTCCTCGGTGGCCTCGTGCAGCTCCCGCTTGACGCCGTCGTCGCGGAGGCGGGCCTCGAGCCCGGCGGGATCGGCCCCCGCCCGCTCCACGACCCAGGCCAGGACCGACGGATCCGTCAGGTCCCTCCCCTCCCCCCAGGCCGCATCCGCCAGCGCCACCGCCAGCGGCAGCGGCGGGACCGCGGGCCGGAAGAGCAGGAAGGCGCGCAGCGCCGCCACCGATCGGAACGGATGGGCGGGCGGACCCACCAGCCGGCGCCCGAGGAGGCGGGCGCAGCGGGCGACGTCACGGAACGTGTAGTCCCGCTTCACGGGGACCTCCACCGGGCCGACCAGGTCCCACGCCCCCAGCAGCGCGCCGTACACCACCGGCCGCGGATCCCAGACGATCCCGTTGCGCCGCGCGAAGGCCCCGGCCTCCAGGAGGGCCAGCCAGGTGTAGGGGGAGACGACGTCGAAGTAGAGCCGGATCGGCTGCTGTACAGGCATCTTCCTCCTCCACGCCCCATCCCCGGTCCGTTGCCGGGGGTACGGGCCGGTGGTAGCATAGCCCGCCTGCCGTCCCCGCCCCACCGGGACGGGCAGACCGCCGCCGGGAGCAGCCGGCGACCCGAAACGAGATGGAGTCGCAACGCTACGTCGTGATGGGCGCCGGTGAGGTGGGCTTCCACCTGGCCCGCACCCTCTCGTCCGACGGTCACGAGGTGACCGTCGTCGAGCTGGCCCGGGACCGGCAGGAGCGGGTCCAGGAGGAGCTGGACGTCCTGGTCGTGCCCGGCAACGGGGCCCACGTGGAGGTGCTGGAGCAGGCCGGGGTGGCGTCCTGCGACCTGTTCATGGCGGTCTCGTCCTCCGACGAGGCGAACCTCGCCGCCTCGGCCCTCGCCCGCAGCCTCGGTGCCATACGCACCGTCGTGCGGGTGCGTGACGCCGACGAGCTGATCACGCACCGCCGCACCTACGAGGACGTCTTCGGCGCCGACTGGCTGCTGTCCACCGAGCTGCTGACCACGACGCGGATCCTGAACCAGATCCGCGGCCACAACACGATGGCGGTGGAGTACCTGGCCGGCGGCATGGTCCAGCTCCGGAAGATCCACCTGGACGACGCCTCCCCCCTCACCCGCAGGCCGCTGCGGGAGGTGGAGCTACCGGCGAACAGCCTCGTGGTGGCCTACTTCCGCGGTGACGAGCTGATCATCCCCTCGGGGGACGACCGTGCCCAGCCGGGGGACGACGCGCTGCTGCTGGGCACCTCGGACGTGATCCGGGAGGCGGAGCGCACGGTCAGCAGCAGCCGGGAGATCATCGGCACCGTCGTCATCGCCGGCGGCGGGGACACCGGAATCACCGTGGCCAAGGCGCTGGAGGCGTTCGACGTCCGGGTGAAGATCATCGAGCGCGACCGGCGGCGGGCGACGGAGCTGGCGGATCACTTCCCCGGCTTCGAGGTGCTGCACGGGGACGCCACCGACGAGGCGCTGCTCCGCGCGGAGCGCGTGCCGCAGGCCCAGTACTTCGTGGCCCTCTCGGGGCATGACGAGAGCAACCTGATGTCCTGTCTGCTGGCGCAGGAGCTCGGGGTCCCGGAGGTCATCCCCCTGGTGCACCGGGCGGAGACTTCCCACCTGTGGCGGCGGCTCGGACTGCGCCAGGTGTTCTCCCCCCGGGCCCTGGCCCACGACCGCATCCGGGATTACATCGCCAGCGGCTACAGCTCGAACATCGTCTCCCTGGTCCACGGCAAGGCCCAGGTCATGGAGCGCCGGATCGCCGACGTGAGCCCCGCGGCGGGTGCCACGCTGGCGGAGATGAGCGCGCCCCGCGGCCTGATCGTCGCGGCGGTGGCCCGGAACGGCAAGGTCTTCGTCCCCCGGGGAAGCGACCGGCTGGAGGCCGCGGACCTGGTCATCCTCTTCGTCCACCAGAAGGAGCTCGACACCGTGAACCTGATCTTCCCCGCCCCGCCGAAGAAGCACTGACCCTCCGTGAACCTCCGCCCCGCCCTGCGGTTCCTCGGCCGTCTGGTGCTGCTGCTGGCCGTCGCGCAGCTCCTGCCGCTCCTCACCTGCGTGCTCTACCGGGAGTGGCAGGCGGCACTGGCATTCGGCATCTCGATGGGGATCGCGGGCGTCGCCGGGCTGCTCGCCGCCTTCATCTCCGAGGAAGGGGCCGAGCTGTACCGCCGGGAGGGGATCCTGATCGTCGTCGGCGGCTGGGTGCTGGCCTCGCTGTTCGGCGCATTGCCCTACCTGCTCGTCGGGACCTTCACGAACCCGGTGGACGCACTGTTCGAGGCCGCCTCGGGCTTCACCACCACCGGCGCCTCGGTGATGACGGCGATCGAGGGGGCCGGCCGGGGCATCCTGTTCTGGCGGAGCTTCACCCAGTGGCTGGGGGGGATGGGGATCATCGTGCTGTTCGTGGCGCTGCTGCCGGAGCTCGGCCCCGGGGCGCGATTCCTCTACAAGCTGGAGGTGCCGGGACCGACCGCCGAGGCGCTCCACCCCCGGATCCACGACACCGCGGGGGTGGTCTGGAAGATCTACCTCGGCCTGACCGTGGCCCAGACCGTGCTGCTGATGGCGGCGGGCCTGGACCTCTACGATGCGCTGACGCACACCTTCTCCACCCTCTCGACGGGCGGCTTCTCCCCCTGGAACGACTCCGTGGCCCACTTCGGGCCCGCCGTGCAGGTGATCGTGATCGTCTTCATGATCCTGGCGGGGGCGAACTTCTCCCTCTACTACGGGGTGCTCCGCGGACGAGGGTGGAACC
>JASFRI010000369.1:0-4264 GCA_050115015.1 Acidobacteriota bacterium | reverse complement strand
ATCCCCGCGGCGAGGTTCATGATCGACCCGGGATCGGCCTTCTGGACCATCTCCCGGATCGAGCTGGCATCGAGGACGTCCGCGGGGAGGTAGTCGGTGAGGCCGACGAGCTTCTCCTCGAGCTGCTGCCGGTAAACGGGAAGCTGTCCCGTGAACTGGGTGAGCGAGGTGCCCACCAGCGCTCCGGCCACCGACAGGATGCCCAGCATCCCCACGACCACGAGGAACACCGCGAGCGGTGTGGGCAGGTGCTTGCGGCGCAGCCAGAACAGGGCCGGGGCGGCGATGGCCGCCAGGAAGGCTGCCATCAGGATCGGGATGAGGAGCGTCTGCGCGGTCTTCATGCCCGCCACGGCCGCCACAAAGGCGATCAGCGCCAGGGGGGCCCGGATCCCGGCCAGCGGGTGGGGTTCTCTCGTCACGCGCCCTCCGGAAGGATGTCGTGTCCGCTTGCGGCCGACCGGAGCCATTGTCTATGATGGCCTTTGCCCTGTCCACACGAGGGGGCGCGCTCCTTCACGATGAGATTCCCTCCACGATCGCTGCACATCGCACTGTGCCTCCTCGTGTTCTGCGGGACCGCCTGGGCACGGATCCAGGTTGACTTCGACACCACCGTGTACTTCGGACGGTACCGCGTCTACGCCTGGATGGAGGGGACGCCCGCCAAGGACCCGGAGGCCGAGGCGGCCATCCACGCGGCCGTCACCCGGGAGCTGGCCGAGCGCGGCCTGTCCCCCGCCGGCGAGGATCAGGAGCCCGACCTGATCGTCGTCACCCACGCCACCCTCGGGGGGCCCTGGGCCCTGGACCCGGACAACTTCGCCTACGGCGGCTACCCGGAGGGAGGCTGGGGCGTCTCGGACCCCAAGCCCGCCGAGGCGGTGCTGCTGATCGACCTGCTGGACGCACCGTCCATGCGGATCGTATGGCGGGGCATCGTCGTGGACTCGATGCCGAAGGACCCGGACAAGCTGGCCAAGAAGATCGATCGCTACGTCCACAAGATGCTCAAGAAGCTCCCGCCCCGCTGATCCTGTCGCCCGTCAGAACGGGAACCCCATGCTGATCCGGACGGCCCAGAACTGCGGCCCCACCTCGTAGCTCATGCCGATGTTGGGCAGGGTGAACCCCGCGAGCTTCCCCTTGGGCTCGGCACCGTAGGCGGCGCCGAACTCCACGGTGTTGCGGACGACCACCTCCTCCTGGAGCACCCGCTCGAACTGCAGCGGCTCGAAGTAGAAGTGGTAGATCGTGAAGACGGACCAGAAGTGCTTGCGATGCCGGGTGTGCCGGATGAGCCGCTGGGCGTCGAAGCCGGTGTCGAACTGGAAGAAGAAGCGCGCCTTGCTACCCCCGGTCGGCTTCGATCCGGCGTAGAGCAGCTTGTTGCCGACGCTGAACTCCCATTTCCTCCAGGGGAAGATGACCCGGCTCTTGAGCCCCAGGTCGTACACCCAGGTGAGCTCTCCCCCCTCGAGGTCCTTGCCGGCGCCGATGTGTCCGTACGGCCGGACGATCCAGCGGTCGTAGAGCTTCCGTCGCCATTCCAGGCCGGGCAGGACCGTCAGGGTGCCCAGCTTCAGGGGGGGGAACTCCTCGCCGAGGAAATCCAGGGGATGGAAGTCGACGAGGCCGATGCTGACGGGGAGCAGGAACTTGTATCCCCAGCGGTCCGCCTCGACGCGGCGGATCCAGAACGAGACGGGGATTCGCAGGACGTACACGGTCCGGTTCCCGACGGAATAGACGCCGGTGCCCATCTGCGACGAGAACGCGAAGTCCACGAGAGGGGCGGGCTCCACCTCTTGCGGCGGGGGGACGTCCTGGCCGGAGGCAGGCGGGGCGAGGACTCCCCCGATCAGCGCGCCTAGAAGGAACAGCGCGGCGGATGGGAGGGACGGAAGGCCTCGCCGTACCGGCGCATCCCCCGGCGGGGACGCAGGGCGGAGCCGGGGGCCTGCCGGGAGACCGCCGCCGGCGGCATGAGGAGGCCGCTGCACACGCCCAGGCTAGCACAGCCTCCGGCGTTCCAAGCAGCCTGCTAGGCCTCGAGAGCCGTCTCCAGCCACGGCCACCGGGCGGTGAGCCGGGCCCGGACCTGCTCCCGTTGCGGGGACGGCAGGACGAAGTAGGCGGTCCAGGCCAGCCCGGCCAGCATCATCAGGACCCCGGCGAGGTGGGTCGCGCCGCTGACCCGCGCCACCCCCGGCTCCGTCAGCACCCCGAACCGGTAGAACAGCTCGTTCCAGTCATGATCCCCGCCGCCCACCAGCGGAAGCGCCAGCGAGCGGGCGTCCGCCATGTAGACGGCGATGTTGATCAGGTTCTCGCCCGCCCACCAGGCGCAGAAGGCGGCCCCGAGCGGCTGCCGCTGCCGTTTCAGGAAGTAGAAGACCAGCAGGCCCGGGATCAGGAGCTGGAAGAGGGTTCCACCCAGGTAATGGACCGTGCTGCCGGCGAAGCTCAGGAAGACGTGCCCGGCCTCGTGGAAGGCGAGGTTCACCAGGTCCAGGAAGCACCACGAGGAGATCCCGGTCGCCATCGACAGGGTCCACCAGGCAAGGAGCGCCAGGAGCAGCGCGCGGGGCAGATGGAGCCCCTCTCCGTCGGGACGCATCTCCACCTCCGGTCCGGTGCCCCCCTTGCGACCCGCAGGAACAGTAGGTCCGGCGGTGGGGGCCCGCCACGGGAAGAAGGTGCCGGAAAACGCACCGCCGGATGCCGCCGGGTGCGGCCCGTACCGGCCGGTGCCCGGTTCCGGTCCCCGCGGCAGCGGTGGCGTGCTACGGACGTCTCCTGCCCCGGGAGGTGTCGTCGCGCGACACGGGAAGCACCCCCGGCGGGGTCATGCCCGTGCAGGGGACGGCGAATCGGCACTCGTACCGAGATTGCCGCGGGACCCGCCGGCGTCTCCGTCTCGCCGGCCGCCAGCTCGGCGACGATCCTCATCGCGACCCATCCGTGCCGTCGGCCGTCCTCGTCGAACCGGGGATTGCGCTCACGGATGCGGACCCCACCGACCGGATCCGGAATTCGGATAGAATCTCCGGTCGCGGAACGGCCCACGACCGCCCTCGAGAGCCGGGACCGCGGGGGAGGGGGGGCCGCGGCGAACGGACCCGATCGCCGGGAGGGTCCCCGGCGGGATCGCCGGACCGGAGAGTCCATGAGCGAGTACCTTCAAGCGGCGATGACGCTCCTGTCGCTGGTCAACCCCGTGATCTGTGCGACCATGTTCGTGGACCTGGAAGGCGGCGATCTCACCGTTTCGGGCCGGAAGGACGCGACGACGGCGGCGGCGGCGATCCTCGTCGTGCTGACCGTTGCGGCCCTCGCCGGGGTCCGGCTGCTCGGCCTCTTCGGCATCTCCCTGACCGCGTTCCAGGTCGCCGGCGGGATCGTCCTCCTCTGGATGGGGTTCTCGATGCTGCGCGGGTCGGACCGTCACGAGACCGTTCAGCGACCCGCCGGAGGCGGCGCGGGCCGTCTGACGCCGCTGATCCTCTTCGCCGCCAGCCCCGGCACGATCACCGGCGTGATCACCATCTCGGCCAGCCACACCGGCACCGATCTCCCCGTCACGGCCCTCGTGGGCGTGGCAGTGGCGGTCGGCGTGACCTGGGCAACGCTGATGCTGGCCTCCCGGGCCGGCGCGGGGCGTCGCAGCGGCGGCCTGGTCCACGACATCGGGACGCGGTTCATGGGGCTGATCGTCCTGGCCATGGGAGTCCAGTTCGCCCTCTCGGGCTACAAGGCGTTCATGGGCACCGGGTGAGCCTGCCGGCTCCCGCGGATGCACCCCTCCAGCGACGGCCTCCGATCGGCCGGCACGGGGTCTTCAACGGTCTGTCCTTCATCGCCGGTTGCGGCGTCCGCATCCGGAGGGTGGTCGTCCGCGCCGCCTCGTAGCGTGACGGGCCGTGGTGGACCGATCCGCGGCAGCATCCTCACAAGTCCCTTGCGTCCCCACGTTTGCGCCAGGTGACCGGATCGGCATGATCCCGGCAATGGTCGCTTGCCATGGCCGCCCGATCACCGAGTCTCTGCCGCCGGAAGCCCGGTCCGGACCACCCGCCACGGGACCCGCCCACTCTCCTCTTCCGCGGGACCCTCCGCGAGTCCCTCGAGGCTCCTATCGTCCCCACCGTCCAGCCACCGCGGGTCCATACCGGATTCCACGACGCCGCCGAGGAGGGCGCGCGGAGCGCCGCCGCCCCGCTACGGGACCGGTCCGGGGGAGAGGTCGAATGAAGGGCGCCGC
>JASFRI010000368.1:0-4269 GCA_050115015.1 Acidobacteriota bacterium | reverse complement strand
CGCCCGCGAAGGCCGCGAACGCCAGCACCACCCCGCATGCGGTCAAGCGGATACGCATGGACATCTCCTTAGAGAGCGTTGTCGTCCCGAAAGCGAGCGCGGGACTCTGGAACGGATTCCGGGACTTTCGCCCTGCGGACCCGGGGGCGGCGCCCCCGGCACGGTGGCCTGCAGCCGTTCCTGCTCGCCGGAATCGTCCCCCCACCTTACCATTGAAACCGCCGTAAGCGAGACGAAACCCCCTTTTTTACAGCATCTTTACAGCGGTTCTGCCGGCAACGCCGGCCCCCGGGCGGCAGCCGGGGGGCCGCCCCGCCCGGGCCGTCCCGTCCCGGTCCAGGGGGTGATCAGGGCGAACGGGAGGCGAAGATGTCGCGGGGCCGCCCGGCCCCTCCCGGTCATCGGGGCTCCCGGGGAGCCGGAGCGAAGTCCCTGAGGCGGTGTGGGATAGGGATCGGTCTCAGCGCGCGCGCTCCACGGCGCGTGGCGCCGCGGCGTGGGCCTGCGGGGCGGGGCCCGGCGCGGGCTTGTAGAGCGTCACCAGGCAGCCACCGAGGGCCGCCAGCAGGATGCCCGCGATGAACTGCCAGCGCAGCGCGCCGAAGCCGCCGGCCGGCGGGTGCAGGGAGAGGGCCAGCACTGCGTTGACGATGGGAGCCCCCGCGAACACGATGGACATCACCACGCTGGGAGCGCCCCGGGCGCCGAACGCGAGCAGAACCCCGAACGCGCCCGCCGCGCCGACGGTCCCCGCCAGCAGCGACCAGGCCATCCCCCGGGCCGGGAACGTCCAGGTCGCCCCCCGCAGCAGCAGCATCACCAGGGGGGCGACCACCGCCGTGAGGAAGTACGCGATCCCCACGAAGAGGAAGGCCTTGTACCGGCCGTTCTCGGGGTCCCCCATCCCCCCCTGCCCGGTGTGCAGGAACACGCCGTACACACCCCAGGTCGCCACCGTCATCAGGGAGAAGATCAGCCAGGTCATGCCGCCGCCCTGGGCTCCGCCTGCCGCCATCATCGCACCTCCTGTGGGGTTCCCCGGCGGTGCCGGCCGGGGAGGGTCGCGACAGTATAGCGATGCGCGGGGTGCCCCGCCGGTCGCCTCAGGGGATCGCCGCGGGGATGTCGTCGTCGATGGCGACCCGGGGCATATGCCGGCCCAGCCGCACGGCGGCCTGGATGCCGAGGGCGAGGGCCACCGCCCCCAGGGCGGCGACGAACCCCCACCAGAGTCCCGCGCCTCCCATCCCCATCCGGAAGCCGAGGAGCAGGCTGACCGGGAAGCCGATCATCCAGAAGCCGAGAACGCTGATCACCAGCGGCGACCGGGTGTCGCCGAGGCCCCGCAGGATCCCGGCGCCCACGACCTGCAGGCCGTCGAACACCTGGAAGAACCCGGCGATGGGGATCAGCACCATCGCCCCGGCGATGACCGAGTCCTCCTCGGTGAAGATCCGCGCCAGCGGGCCGGGGAACAGCAGGAACGTCGCCGCGGCCAGGGACATGAACGCGACCGCGAACAGCGCCGCCACCCCGGCGGCGCGGCGCGCCGCGGCGGCGTCCTGCCGCCCCACCGCGATCCCGACCCGCACCGCCGCGGCCGCGGCGATCCCCATCGGCACCATGAACGTCAGCGCCGCGAGGTTGAGGGCCACGTGGTGGGCCGCCAGCTCCCGGGCGCCGAGCCAGCCCATCAGCAGGGCGATGGCGCCGAAGGCGCTGTACTCGAGCTGGTACGCCCCGCCGATGGGGACGCCGAGGCGCAGCATACGGAGCAGCGGCGCCGCGCGCAGGACCCGGTCCCGGGGCGGCCACAGGCTCGGGCGCAGTTCCCCCCAGGCGAGGGCGAGGAGGCCCGCCGCCAGCAGCCAGCGGCAGATGGCGGTGGCCCAGGCGGAGCCGATGGGGCCCATCCGCGGAAACCCCAGGTTCCCGAACACGAGCAGCCAGTTGAGCGCGACGTTGGCGATGTTCGTGCCGACGATGGCCACGACGATCGGGGAGAGGTGCCCCAGCGCCTGCAGGCTCTGGCGCAGCACGATGAAGGCGAAGAAGGGGAAGGCCCCCAGGATCGACACCCGGGCGTAGGACGACGCGATCGGGAGGATCTCCTCCGGCTGCTGCAGCAGTCCGAGGAGCCACTCGCCGGGGACCAGGAGGCTCGACGTCGGCACCGTGAGCAGCAGCGCGATCCCCAATCCCCGCTGGATGCCCCGGGCCACGCCAGCCACGTCACCGGCCCCGACGGCCTGTGCGATCACCGGATCCAGCGCCATCAGGGTTCCCATCCCGAAGACGGCGACCGCCATGAAGTAGACGTTCCCCAGGGCCACCGCCGCCAGCGCCGGGGCGGAGACGTGACCGACCATGACGGCATCGACGACCCCCATGGTCATCGTCCCGAGCTGGACGATGACCACGGGCAGTGCCAGGCGGAACATGGCGCGGGATTCGGCCCGGAAGGCCGCCGTCCGGCGGCTCACGTCCCGCGAAGCGCGCGCACCCGCTGCGCCACCGGCGGGTGCGAGCCGTGGAAGGCGGCGTAGAGCGGGTGGGGATGGAGGTTGGACAGGTTGTCCCGGGCCAGCCGGGCCAGGGCGTCGGCGAGGTCGCCGGGACGCCCGGTCAGGTCCGCCGCGAACCGGTCCGCCTCCCACTCGTGCCGGCGCGACCACCAGGCGCCCAGCGGCGTCAGGACCACCGACGCCAGCGACCCGAGGAAGCCGACCATCACGGCACGGGCGTAGAACGAGGCGTCCGCGAGGCCGAACAGGCCGGGGAGCCCGTCCCAGCGCACCAGGTGGAACGCGAGGAACAGGCCGGCGAAGGACGTCGCCTGGCCGGCCAGCAGCCCCTTGACCACGTGACGCCGCTTCCAGTGGCCGAGCTCGTGGGCCAGCACGGCCAGGACCTCGTCGGACCCCATCCGCTCGAGCAGCGTGTCGAACAGGATGATCCGCTTCACCCGGCCAATCCCGGTGAAGTACGCGTTCGAGTGGCGGCTGCGGCGGGACGCGTCCACCTGGAGGATCCGGGAGACCCGGACACCGACCCGTCCCGCCAGGGTCCGGATGCGTTCCTCCAGGCCCTCGGCCTCGACGGGACGGAAGCGGAAGAATAGCGGCTCGATCACGTACGGGGAGACGAACATCAGGAAGAGGCTGACGCCGAGGAAGAACGCCCAGACCCAGATCCACCACGCCCCGGGACTCCACCGGACCAGCGCCAGCGCGCCCGCGACCACCGCCGCGACGAGGACGGCCCCCAGCGCCGTGGACTTGACGAGGTCCACGAGCCAGAGCCGTCCGGTCGTCGTGTTGAAGCCGTGCCGTGCCTCGACGCGAAAGCTGCGGTAGAGGCCGAAGGGGATCCCGAGCGCCGTCTCCGCCGCCAGCAGCCCCAGGAAGAACACGATCCCCCCGACCAGGAACGAGTCCGTCCGGGATAGCGTCCACTCCCGCAGTGTCCGGTCGTACCAGGCCAGTCCGCCGCCGAACAGGAAGGCGACCAGGATCACGGCGTGGACCCCGGAGCGCACCAGCCCGAGGCGGGAAACGTCGACGGTGTAGGCCGCGATCCGGCGCAGCGTGGCCGGCTCCACGAAGCCTTCCAGCTCCGGTGGCACCGTCCCGCCCCGAACGCGGAGGTGGCGGAGGTTGAGCAGGCGGAGGCCGATCTCCCACAGGGTGACCGCCACGTACGTCGCCAGGAGGGTCCAGGTCGCCATGACGGGGCATCCTAGCCCCGATGATCCACGAATACCAGGTACTGACGCAGCGCCGATCCTCCGGAGCTAGATGGTGAATCGGAGGGGAACGCGGCTCGTCACGACAAGGTGGACCTCCGCCCCGTCGAGGACGTCCAGCGCCGGGAAGGCGAGCCACGGCCAGGTGGATCCTCCCGGGCCAGCACGCGCCCTACCTGTCCAGGCCGCTACCGCGGGGGATGTCGGCCCGTCAGTGGCGTGCGGGCGGTCGCCGCGGCGCTTGCGCACCGGGCCGGCTGCAGGTGCGGCGCCGGGACCGCCGGGCCTCAGGAGCAGTTGCCCTGGCCGATCCGGGAGTTCCCGTCGCTGTCGATTCCGAGTCCGCCGCCCGGATGACCCGCGACGAGGTAGAACACGCCGGTGCCCGCCGGGGGGACGAAGGGGTCGTAGATGGAGGCCTGCCCGTGGTCGCAGAGCTGCGCGGCCATGCCTCCCGATGGCTGCGTGTAGTCCGGCAGCCGGACCAGGTCCCCGCGATAGACGTCTAACGCCGTGTACAGGGT
>JASFRI010000367.1:0-4273 GCA_050115015.1 Acidobacteriota bacterium | reverse complement strand
CGATGGGTGCCGCTCGGCGGGCAGGGCCCGCCGTAATCGTTGCGGCCCCAGCTGTTCTCGCCGTGGGTGCCGCCCTCCGGAAGATGCTCCCGGGCGGGGACACCCGCGGGCAGGCCGCGGCTGGCCGCCGGGAGGTCGTAGAGCAGCCAGTGATCCCACGTCCCGACCGGGGCGTCGGGATCGTCCATGATCAGGACGAAGCTCCTCGTCCCCTCCGGCGGATCCACCCAGGCCAGGGTCGGGGAGCGGTCCTCCCCGTCGCAGCTCGAAGCCGGCGGCATCGGCTGGCCGTGGTCGAACTCGGGGCTCGTGATCTGCATGGCTCCCTCCTCTCCTCTCGCAGGATCGGGGAACGTGGCGAGCACGCCCACCGCCGTGGCGAGGGCGAGCGTGGTCACGCTTCGCGATGACAACCCCATGAGGTCATTCTCCCAGCCTCCCCCGATGGTTGCAACGGGGCCGGCCCGACTGCCGGGACGCCACGCCTCGCCGGCCGGATGAGCACGGCCGGCACGGGTTTCAGAGGAAGTCCCCCTTGCGGGTCTGGAACCAGAACGAGGCCGCGAGGATCGCCCCGGCGGCGGCGGCCTCGGTGCCCAGCGTCGCGTAGAGGGGTCCGGCGGCGGCGGCGATCCCCTCAAGCCAGGTCCGCGCCCCGGGCAGACGGGGCAGGAGCTGGGTCGCGACGTTCCCGAACAGGAACATCGACGCGACGATGAGCGTCACGGTCCATCCGGTGGACTCGGTGATCAGGGCGAAGCCGAGGACGAAGCAGAAGAAGACCAGCAGGCCGCCGAGAAGGACCAGCGCGTATCCCCCCGGCACCGTCTCCTGCGCCGACGGCAGGCGCCCCCGCATCAGGATCCCGCCGCCGAGGACCGCCAGCCACGGCACCAGGAACAGCAGCAGGTTGACGACGATCTTCGCCGCGACGTACTCCGCCGGAGATACGGGCAGGCTCAGGACGAAGGGAAGCGTCCTGCCGCTGCGCTCCTCCAGCACGGTGCTCATGGGCAGATAGAACGTCAGGGCGATGAACAGGCCGAGGATGAGGCTGGCGCCGATCCCGGCGGTGGCGCGTCCGGGGACGAGCAGGAGCAGGAGGCCGGCGACGGAACCCGCCAGCATCAGGGCGATGGGAACCCGGTGCAGGTAGCCGTCCTTGCGGACGAGCCGGGCGACGGCGGCGCCGTTCACCGCGTTCCCCGCGGCGTGCCCGTCCGCACCCGGGCCAGGAAGATCTCCTCCAGCGTCAGTGGCCCGGCGCGGAGGTCCCGCGCCCCGGCCGCGAGCAGCGCGGCCCGGAGCTCCGGCGAGTCCTCCGCGGTGATCAGCTCCCGGCGGCTCCCCTCGGATCGCACCGTCGCGCAGCCGTCCGTCAGGGCGGCGGGGACGTCACCGTCCAGCTCGAACCGCAACCGCCTCCAGCGCTCCAGGAAGGTGGCCTTGCGCCCGGTCTCCAGGATCCGGCCCCGGTCGATGAAGGTGATCCGGTCGGAGAGCCGCTCGACGTCCCCGGTGTTGTGGGACGAGAAGAAGACGGAGCGGCCGCCGTCGTGGAGCACCGTGCCGAGCTCCTCGAGCACCTCGTGGCGCACCACGGGGTCCAGCCCCGTCGTCGGCTCGTCCAGCACCAGGAGCCGTGGGCGGCGCGCCAGGGCGAGCAGCAGCAGCGTCTTCACCCGCTGCCCGTGGGACAGCCCCCTGGCGCGCTGCTCCGGGACGAGGCCGAAGCGGTCGAGGAGCCCACGGGCGTGCTCCTCGTCCCAGGTGGGATAGAACGAGCGGACGAGGTCCATGTGCCAGCGCACCGAGGCGCCGGCGTAGAGCCGCATGTCCTCGGAGACGAAGCCGACCTCCCCGCGCGCCGCGGCCCCCTCGCCGGGGATGGGGCGTCCCAGCACCTCGACGCGGCCGCCGTCGGGCCGGACGAGCCCCATGAGGATGCGGATCGTCGTGGACTTTCCCGCGCCGTTCGGGCCGATGAACCCCATGATCGAGCCCTCGGGGAGGGTGAGGTCCAGGTCATCGAGCCGGAAGTGGCGGTAGGACTTCCGCACCCCCTCGAGGCGAAACGCCGTCACGTCGCTGCCGACCCTCCTGCCCCGCCCGGGGCGCCTGCGGCCCGCCCGCACCCCGGAGGCCGCAGGAGGATCCTTCGGAATCGACGCCGCCGGGTTTCGGGGCCTGCCTCAGTCCTCCCGCCGGAAGTCCGGCTGGCCGGTGGCTTCCAGGACCCGCTGCCAGGTGTCGCCGTCGGGCCGGAGGCGCTTGCGCTCCGCGATCCCCAGGGGGATGGGAACGTGGGTCATGCGCTGGTTCCAGATGCCGATGAACAGGTTCGTGCGGCCGGCCATGGCGGCGTGCACCGCGTGCTGCCCGAGGACCAGGCAGAGCTGGGCGTCGAGGGCGTTGGCGGGCTGGCTGCGGATCAGGTAGCTCGGGTCGATGTAGCGCACCGGCGCCTCGACGCCGCGGGCGGCGAGGTGCGCGCGGATGCGGTCCCGCAGGAAGATCCCGATGTCGCCGAGGCGGACGTTCCCCGACGCGTCGTGGTCCGGCGTCCCGTCGGGGAAGATCAGCTCCTGGCCCGCCCCCTCGGCGGCGACGATCACGGCGTGGTCCCGGGCCTCCAGCCGCGCCTCCAGCGCCTCGAGGAAGCCGCCGGGGCCCTCGAGGTCGAAGGGGACCTCCGGGACCAGGCAGAAGTTGACGTCGCTGGTGGCCAGCGTCGCGTGGGCGGCGATGAAGCCGGACTGGCGTCCCATCAGCCGCACCAGGGCGATGCCGTCGTAGAACCCCTGGGCCTCGACGTGGGCGTTGCGGATGACGCCGGTGGCGGCCTGCACGGCGGTGTCGAAGCCGAACGACCGGGCGGTCCACTGGATGTCGTTGTCGATGGTCTTGGGGATGCCGACCACGGCGATCTCGAGGCCCCGCCGGCGGATCTCCGCCGCCAGCGCCGAGGCGCCGCGCAGGCCGCCGTCGCCGCCGATGACGAACAGGATGCCGAGCTGCAGGCGCTCGAGCTGGTCCACCATCGACGCCGGATCCTGCGGCCCGCGGGAGGAACCCAGGAACGTGCCGCCGTGCTCGTGGAGCCGCTCGACGACGTCGGGGGTCAGGGGGACCGGGGGCAAGTCCTCGGGACGCGCGAGGCCGCGGTAGCCGTAGCGGAAGCCGATGATGCGCTCGACGCCGTAGGCGTAGGTCAGCCGCAGCACCAGGGAGCGGACGACATTGTTGAGACCGGGGCAGAGCCCCCCGCAGGTCAGGATGCCGCAGCCGACCGTCGCCGGGTCGAAGAAGACCCGGGCACGGGGGCCGGCTCGTTCCAGCGAGGGGGGCGTCCCCTCGCCCCGCAGGAACGGCTCCAGCTCCGAGGCCTCGGAGCACAGCAGCACCCGCTCGTCGTCCTCGACGAAGATCTCCCGGTGCGAGGGGATCGGCGACGGGTGGCGGGGAGGCCCCAGGGTCTCGACCTGGAGCTGCGCCTCCGGGGGCCAGGCGGGTCGGTGCTCGGGGATGAACTCGTCCATGGCGGGCTCCCGGCGCGGCGGCTACGGGCTCGCGAGCCCCGCCGCCCGGTCCATCGCCGCGGCGGCGGCCGCCAGCCGCGCCACGACGGCGCGCACCTGATTGTCCCACATCCCGGCGTCGTGCTCCTTCACGGCCTGGGCCAGGCCGGGGAACGGCCACGAGGCGTAGCCGGTGCTCAGGCCGGGGGCGTAGAGCGCGTGGCGGAACCACTTCCGGCCCGGCAGTCCCTCCGGGTCGATGAGGGCGCGCTCCACGCGGACCACGGCGTCGTTCAGCGGTCGGAGGTCGGCGGGCGGGGCGGACGGCACCCCGTCCAGGGCGGCGTCGAGGGCCTCCGCCGAGGCGCGGAAGCCCGCCAGCGCGTCGAGCACCGGGCCGAAGTCCGCGGCGATCGGCTTCGCCTCGGTGCCGGGGAACGGCTTGTCCATCCGCCGCTCGCGGATCGCCTCGCGGCGGAGGTCGTCGAGCTGCTCCTCCAGCGTCTCGGCGTAGGGGACGTAGCGCAGCGGAACGACGTCGGCCCCCGCCAGCCGCATGGCCAGCAGCCCCAGCAGCCGCGCGGCGACGGCGTGATAGAGGAACTCGGGATCGCCGAACGACTCCATCCAGAAGAGATTGTCGAGGGTGGAATGATAGACGCCGTAGCCGCCGCTGAAGCCGAAGTTCAGCGAGGCGATCCCCAGGTGGTCGAAGAAGGCGGTGTAGTCCGAGCCGGAGCCCAGGGGATCGAGCT
>JASFRI010000366.1:0-4284 GCA_050115015.1 Acidobacteriota bacterium | reverse complement strand
CAGTCCCGCCAGCCAGATCTTGTGCGCCGAGGCCCGGACGTCCTCCATGGCCCCCTTTTCGCGCTGCTTCTTCTGCGTCGCCATCGCTCCCTCCCGCCCGGCGAGCCGGGCTTTGCCCCCCCATTCCATCGCACCTGCGGGCCCGCATGCCAGCCCCGCCCGCCCTTCCGGGCTGCATTGACCTGCCGCGGCCGCCGTTGATACACTCCCGCCTTTCCCGAGGGGGCCCTGGATCCGCCGACGGACCCGCCCGTGCCGGGTCGCGACCCCGCCGCACGTCCGTCGCCGGTCCCCTCGAGCAGCGAAGCGAGACGTTCAGGTCTGAGTCCGGACCTCGTGGACGGGGCGCGAGCAGGCCTCGGCCGGAAGGCCGGGCTCCTTCGGGAGGAAGGCGCATGATGAAGCGGAACAAGGGATTGGTATGGATGGGTGCTGTGGCGCTGCTGCTGGCCTCGGGCTGCGGCGGTGGCGGTGACGAGGGAAGTGCGCGGCCGTCCCGTCCGAGCGCGTCGACGCCGTCCGGCGGCGGCGAGGGGGCGGCTCCGGCCGCGGCGGCAGGCGGTGGGGCCACCGGGTCCGCCTCCGTGAAGGGCTCGGTGACCCTCGAGGGCACGGCCCCCGAGGCCAAGAAGATCCGCATGGATGCGGACCCCTTCTGCAAGAAGGCGCACGAGGACGGCGCGCACTCCGAGCAGGTCGTGGTCAACGACAACGGCACCCTGCGGTGGGTCTTCGTCTACGTGAAGTCGGGCCTGTCCGGCGGCTATCCCACCCCCACGGAGCCCGTGACGATCGACCAGCGCGGCTGCACCTACCACCCGCACGTGCTCGGGATGCAGGCCGGCCAGCCGATCAAGATCCTCAACAGCGACGAGACGCTTCACAACATCCACGCGCTGCCGAAGGACAACCCGCAGTTCAACATCGCCATGCCCAAGTACGTCAAGGAGAAGGAGCAGACGTTCCCGAACCCGGAGGTCATGGTCCCCATCAAGTGCGACGTGCACAGCTGGATGGCCACCTACGTCGGCGTGGTGGACAACCCGTTCTACGCGGTCACCGGCAAGGACGGCGCTTTCGACCTCAGCGGGCTCCCGGCGGGGACCTACACCATCGAGGCCTGGCACGAGAAGTACGGCACGCAGACCCAGGAGGTCACGGTGGGCGACGGCGAGACGTCCGAGATCTCCTTCACGTTCGCGGCGTCCTGACGCGGGCGCTCGCTGCCGACCGGCGATGGAGCGAAGCGGGCTGGTGGGTCCGGACCCCCGCGAGGGGGGCTGGCGGAACCGGTTCGCCCGCCTCGTCGCCGCGTCGACGCTGTTCCTGATCTTCGCGGGGGGGATGGTCACCAGCACCGGCTCCGGCCTGTCCGTCCCCGACTGGCCCCTCTCCTTCGGGAAGGTGTTCCCGGAGGAGTTCCAGGAGGGGTTCCACCGCATCGGGCTCGTGCGCGGCGTCTTCTACGAGCACGGGCACCGCATGGTCGCGGCGACGGTGGGGATGCTCACCGTCGTCCTGGCCGTCTGGTTCGCGGTGGGCGAGCCGCGCCGCTGGGTGCGGCGGGTGGCGCTGGGGGCCCTCGGCCTGGTGATCCTCCAGGGCGTCCTCGGCGGGATCACGGTCCTGCTCCGGCTGCCGGCGGGGGTCTCGGTGGCCCACGCCGGCCTCGCCAACCTGTTTCTCTGCACCACCGTCCTGCTCGCGGTGGTGACCGGCCGCTGGTGGGCGGGCGCCGGCGCGGCGCCGGAAACGGCGCCGCTGCGCCGGCTGACGGCGATCGCCACGGCGGGGATCTACGTGCAGATCCTGCTGGGGGCGGTCATGCGCCACACGGCCTCCGGGTTCGCGATCCCGGACTTCCCCCTGGCGATGGGCCGGCTGATCCCGCCGATGGACGATCCGCGGGTGGCCATCCACTTCGCCCACCGCGTCGGCGCGGCGTGCGTGGTGATCCTCGTCGGCGCGGTGCTCCTGCGGACACTCCGGTGCCACCGCCGGGATCCGGCACTGCTCTACCCGGCGCTGCTGCTGGGGACGCTCACGGCGGCCCAGGTGACCCTCGGGGCCTTCACGATCTGGACGGCCAAGGCGGCCGTCATCACCACCTTCCATGTCGCCACCGGCTCGGCGACCCTGGCCACGTCGGTGATGCTCACCCTGCACGCCGCCCGCCGGGCCCGCGCTGCCGGCGAGGCGGTCGGCGCGGCGGAGGCCGGCCGGGTCGGAGCTCGACCCGCGGCCGCGGGCGGACGGCTGTGAACGCTCCCGCCGTGGCCGGCGCCGCGGTCGCCTCGCGCAGGTCGCTCAGCTACCTCGACCTGACCAAGCCCCGGCTCAACCTCCTCGTGCTGCTGACGACGCTGGCGGGCTACTACCTGGGCTCCGAGCCCAGCATGGAGCTTCCGCGACTGGCCTGGCTGATGCTGGGCACCGCCCTGGTGGCCGCCGGCGCCTCCGCCCTCAACCAGTGGATGGAGCGCGAGGAGGATGCCCGGATGTACCGGACCCGGGATCGTCCCGTGCCCGCCGGCCGGGTGCAGCCCCAGGAGGCCGCCACCTTCGGCGTCCTCCTGTCGGTCCTCGGGACGCTGATCCTCGGGCTCGCGGTGAACCTGCTGACGGCGGCTCTCGCGGCGATCACCTGCCTCTCGTACCTGGCGCTCTACACGCCGCTCAAGAAGCTGACGCCGCTGAACACGATCGTCGGCGCCGTTCCGGGGGCGATCCCGCCCGTGATGGGCTGGACCGCGGCGCGGGGCGAGATCGACCTCACGGCGGCGGTGCTGTTCGGCATCCTGTTCCTCTGGCAGATGCCCCACTTCCTGGCGATCGCGTGGATCTACCGCGAGGACTACGGCCGCGCCGGCCTGAGGATGCTCCCGCTGGTGGAGCACGGGCCCCGCCGGACCGGGCTGGTGGCGGTGCTGCACGCCCTGGCGCTCGTGCCCGTCGCCCTGATCCCGAGCCTGATCGGCTTGACCGGTACCGTCTATCTGATCGCCGCGCTGGTGCTCGGCCTCGGGTTCCTGGGGCTGAGCCTCCACCTGGCCCTGCGCTGCGACGACGGCACCGCCCGCCGTCTCTTCCGCGGGTCCATCCTCTACCTGCCGCTGCTGTTCGCCGTGATGGCGCTGGACAAGGCCGGACCGTGAGCGAGCCGGCGGTGGAGGTGCGCGGGCTGGAGCACCGCTACGGCGAGCACCAGGCCCTGCGCGGCGTCGATCTCGAGGTCCGGCGGGGCGAGATCTTCGCCCTGCTCGGCCCCAACGGGGGCGGGAAGACGACGCTGTTCCGGGTCCTCTCCACCCTGATCCCGCCGCAGGGCGGCTCCGCGCGCATCCTAGGGGCGGACGTGGGTCGGGAGCCGGGGGCCGTCCGCCGCGCCCTCGGGGTCCTGTTCCAGTCGCCGAGCCTCGACGGGAAGCTGAGCGTGGAGGAGAACCTCCGTCACCAGGGTCACCTCTTCGGGATGCGCGGGCGGGCGTTGAGCGAGCGCATCGCCGAGATGCTGGCCCGTGTCCGGCTGGTCGACCGCGCCGACGATACCGTGGAGAAGCTCTCCGGCGGGCTGCGCCGCCGCGCCGAGCTGGCCAAGGCGATGCTTCACGCCCCGGAGGTGCTGCTCCTCGACGAGCCCAGCACCGGGCTGGACCCGGGCGCCCGCCGGGACCTGCGGGACAACCTGGAGCGGCTCCGGGCGGAGCGGGGCATGACGGTCCTGCTCACCACCCACCTGATGCCGGAGGCGGAGTGGGCGGACCGCATCGCGATCCTGGATCGCGGGCAGGTGGTCGCCCGGGGGGCCCCGGAGGAGCTTCGCCGCGGGGTTGGAGGCGACGTGATCGAGCTGCGGTCGGGCGAGCCGGAGTCCCTCTCCCGCGCCATCGCCGAGCGGTTCGGCGGGGAGCCCGGCCTGGTGGACGGCGTGCTGCGGCTGGAGCGCCCCGACGGCCCCGAATTCCTGGCCCGGCTGCTGCCGGCCTTCGCGGGGCGCATCGACTCGGTCTCCATGCGCCGACCGACGCTGGAGGACGTGTTCCTGTCCCGCACGGGGCACCGGTTCCACGAGGACGCGCCGCGTCCCGGAGAGGAGGCCGCTTGAGCCGTCCCGGCTTCCTGCTGCCCGCCGCCTCCCTCTGGAAGCGGGAGGTGGTGCGCTTCCTGCGCCAGCGCAACCGCGTGGTGGGCGCGCTCGGGACGCCGCTCCTGTTCTGGCTGCTGCTCGGCTCGGGCTACGGGCGCTCGTTCCAGCCTGCGGGAGTCGCCGTGGAGGGCGGTTAC
>JASFRI010000365.1:0-4304 GCA_050115015.1 Acidobacteriota bacterium | reverse complement strand
CCCGGTCCCGGAGGGCCGGGGGACAGTAGCGGCCCACCTCGACGTGCAGGCGGCGGCGCAGCTGGGCATCCTCCGGCGCAGAGACCACCGGCGAAGCTCCTGGCTCTCCGGCGGATGATGCGATCGGTTCCTGGCTCATAGGTTGCTCTCTGGGGGATATCGAAGAGTCGGACACAAGCATCGCATATCCGGAGAAATCCGTCCAGAGAGCGGACAGGAACTCCGGTCCGGAATACGAGGAAGCCGATCGGCTTCGGGGGCGCGTCCGATGTTCCGGTCGTCCTCCGACGACTCAGAGTCACCGACCGTGCACCTTGCAGTGATTCTCGGGTGTGTCCGGGATCATCGTCGGTGAAGCGGGAAACGACAGCTCGACGACGGAGCGAGCTCGGCGCTATTCGGTTGTCCGAGAACTTCCCCGCGGCGGAGTGCCCCTTGCGCGTACCGGCGTGCCTTCGCCGGTCGTCCGGACTCCCGGCCGAGGAAGACGCCGCCACGAGGCGGCCGCCAGCACCGCGGCGAGCGCCAGCAGCATCCCCAGCGGGACGAGCCATGCCGGATGGCGGCGCGCCCCGGGGAATGGCGCAAGCGCCCCCTCTCCCAGGACGACGAGCCCCGCCCAGGCGGCGGCTGGCGCGCCCGCATCGATCCGTTCCCTCTGGGCCAGCGCCAGGGCCCGGGCCACGCCGTGGCCCCGCGCCAGTTCCCGTCCCAGCGCCGTGACGATCGCCTCGGCCTCGCGGTCCTCCAGGGGCCACAGGCCCGCCACCACGGTACGGGCCCCTGCCTGGAAGAAGGCGCTGGCCAGGCCGACCACCCCCTCGCCGGCGGTGACCTCCCCCGTGGCGCTGCTGCAGGCCGAGAGGATCACCACGCTGTCGCCGAGTCGCAGTCCGGCGATCTCGCGCACCTGAAGGCGACCGTCCTCCCCGGAAGCCCCCGGTGCCAGGAGGAGGGCCGAGCGACCGGGGTGCAGGTCGTCCACGATCGCGTGGGCCGCGATGTGCACGACGCCGAAGACGCCCAGGTCCATCGCCTTCAACCGGGCCTCGCTGGCCTCGCTTCCCTCGAGGAGCAGGCTTCCCTCCCCGACACGCCGGAGCAGCGCGCGGGCCTCCGCGTGGGCCCCCGGCAGGGGGCCGAGGTGGCGGCGGACGGTCCCGACCCGGCTTGTGGCGGGGAGACCGCCGGCCCCGGGGAGGCGGGGGTTCGCCACGGAGAGCAGGCTCGACGACGACCCCGCGGGGGATGTCCGCCAGTGATGCCAGAGGGTAGCCGAGGGCACGATGCTGATGGCCAGCGACTCTGCGAGGATCCGTCCGGAAGCGTCGCGGAGGGCCCCGAAGGGCAGCCGGTGCAGCGCGCCATCCGGCACGAGGATGAGGTGCTCCGGCAGCCCCCCGGCGGAGGCCATCGCCTCCCCCAGGAGGTGCCGGTAGAGGGTCCGGGCGGCATCGGCCTCGGTCCCGTCCCGCCGCCGGAGGAGTCCGAGAAACAGATCCACGCTCCTCTCGAGCGCCTCCCGCTCCGGGAGGGTCACGACCGTGACACGGGACGGGGAGACCACAACAGCCCATGGCTTCGGGGGTGGCGTCGGGTACTCGCCGGCTCCCTCCCAGGGCGGGACCTGGAAGGAGATCAGGACCTCTCCCGGCCGCAGCGAGTCGCGCACCGAGTCGAGGTCCGGGATCGCGTCGGGAGCCATCGCCGCGGCCAGCGACGAGCCCACACGATCGTGACGGGCCTGCGAGGCCGTCGCCTCGAGATGCCCCAGCTCCCGCAGCGCCGCGGCCCGTTCCGGGGCGGACAGATCGGCGCGCAGCAGCTGCCGCTGCAGCAGAGCGATGCGCCGCACCCTGGACGAGGGCTCTCCCTCGGGATCCTGCGTCAGCGGACGGGAGTCGACAAGGTCCGTCACGATCCGGGCGCGGAGCCTCTCGATGGTGTGGAACGCCAGCTCGGCATCCCCGGCCCCGTACGCCCCCCGGGGGAGATCCCAGAGGTAGGCGCTCAGACGGTAGTACGCGGAGGTCCATCTCCAGAGGAAACGGGCCCGGACGAGCCGGTCCCATTGCAGATCCCGCATTGCCTCGACGGCATCGATCGCGGCGAGGAAGTCACTGACGACCTCGTCCCTGGGTCGGTGTTCCGGGCTGGCGGCGGCCCGTGCGGCCAGGCCGGCGGCGATGCCGCGAGGACGGCCGGCGTCGCGTGACAGCTCGATGCTGCGATCCAGAAGGTCCAGGGCCTCCTCCAGGTTCGCGGCGGGATCTTCCTCCAGCTGGAGCGCCGCCAGCAGGCGCAGAGCCAGGCAGATGTCCTCGACGCCCTCGACATCTTCCTCGAGGTCGAGAGCCCGGCGGGTCTCGGCCTGCCGGGCGGCCAGATCGAGGCCAGGGTCCCGGGCGGTCAGGAGCCGCGCTCGGGCCTCGGCGCCTTGATGCTCGCCGGCCAGCGCCGCGTCCAGGGCCTCCCGGCGCAGCGTCCGGGCCTCCTGCAGGGAGCGGCGTCCCGCTGCCGCAAGCTCCCAGCCGATCTCTGCCACGTAGTAGCGGTGGATCGCCTCCGCGTAGACGTTGCCGACCCCGTGGAGCAGGTCCGCCGCCGCCCGGCTGTACCGCAGTGCATCCTCGAGGCGACCGAGGGCCCACGCGGTCTGCCCCTGCCCGGCGAGCAGCCGGTAAGCCAGCCAGCTCGGGGCATCCTCCCCGTAGGTCGCGGCCAGCGTGGCGTACAGGGCCCAGGCCCGGGCGTAACGGGCTTCCCGAAACGTGGCCCAGGCTTCCACCAGTCCTGCGCCCAGGACGTGCTCCGGATCCCCAGACGCTGCCGCGAGCTCGAGGATGCGCTCCAGCTCCACGCCCGCCTCCGGGTCGCGCCCCCGGTGCGAAAGAAGCGAGTACAGCGCCATCCGGGCATAGAACTCGCCGGTCATCCGCCCGGATCCCGCGAAGCCCGCGATCGCCTGCCGGTACATCCCCTCCGCGCGATCGCCGTAATGGTCGGCGTCGATGAGCCCGCGGTAAAGGAGCGCGCCGGGATTCGCCGGATCGACCTGCAGCACCGCGTCGAGGCGCCTCGCCGCCGGCTGCCAGTCCCCCCGCCGGGAGGCGATCCAGTAGCAGAGGTAGCTCTCGTACTCCCGCGGCGCCCGGCGCATGCGCTCGTCGCATTCCTCCAGGGTGACGGGATCGTCCATCGAGAGGTTCATCCCGGCGACCGCGGGGAGCACGCCGGCGACGAGGGACGCCAGCAGGAGCGCACGTCCGGCCATGGGGCGCATGGTCACTCCAGCCTCGCCGTGAAGGTCTCCGAGACCAGCCGCCGCCCGTCGGGGAGGACCGCCTCCACCTGCCAGAGGACGACCGCGTCCGGCTCGAGCCCCGCGAGAGCGTCCGCGGGGACCTCGACGCTCGCCCCGGTCAGCGCCCCGGCCTCGAACAGCGGCTCCAGTCGGCGGTCCGTGACCCGTACGGCGTAGCGGGTGCCTTCCTCCACCGCGTCCCATCGCAAGACGAAGGCCTCCCGCGGCAGGGAAGCGCCGTCGGCGAGCGGGGAACCGAGGCTCACCGCCTCCAGGGCCCGGAAGATCGGCTCCCGCGTCTCCGGCGCTCCGGACCACAGCACGACCCCCAGGGCCACTCCCAGCAGGACCACGGCGGCCGCCGCCAGTGGAAGGGGCCGCCACCGCCGGCGGAACTGTGCCGGCGATGCGCGAATGGCGACCATGGCGGCGCGCCAGTCCGCGGCGCAGGCCTGGCAGGTCGCGAGGTGCTCGACGATCCGCCTGCGTTCCGGGGGCGTCGACCTCGCGTGGACCGCATCCCAGATCGACCCCGGATCCGGACAGTCCCGGTCCGCCGGCTCGTGTGGATCCGGCGTTGCGAAGGCATGGCGCAGCGCTTCCGACGGCCGCTCGCTCACGGGGTCACCCCCTTCCGGGCCAGGCATTGCCGCAGGTCGGCGAGACCGCGGAAGATCATGTTCTCCGTCCGTTTCAGGGACCATCCCAGGATGATGCCGGTCTCGCGCCCGGTGTGCCCCTGCAGGTACAGGGTCACCGCCAGGCGGCGGTTCGGCAGCAGTCGCACCAGACAGGCGCGTATCGCCCTGCCGATCTGCCGGGCCCGGGCCTCCCGGTCGGGCCCCGGGTGTGGTGCCGCGAGGTGATCCCGGATCCCGTCCACCGGCACCTCCCGGCGCCGGCGATGCCGGCGGATGGCATCGATGGTCGTGCAATAGGCGATCCGGGAAAGCAGGCCGGCCCCCGGGGAGCGTTCCCCCCGGGCCGCGGCATCGCGCAC
>JASFRI010000364.1:0-4316 GCA_050115015.1 Acidobacteriota bacterium | reverse complement strand
CAGTTCACCTGCGGAACGTAGATCTGCCCGCGCTGCTCCGAGGAGGTATGACGGATCTCCAGGCGGGGGAGGTAGCCCAGATGGAAGGCCTGAAAGGTCAGCGAGAACGCGCCGGAGATGATCGCCTGGGAGGCGATCACCGTCGCGAAGGTGGCCAGCAGCACGAGGGGGTACAGCCCCCAGGCCGGAACGAGCTGGAAGAAGGGGTTCGAGATCGCCCCGGGCTTCGCGAGGATCAGCGCCCCCTGGCCAAAGTAGTTCAGCATCAGGCTCGGCAGCACCAGGACGAACCAGCCGATCCGGATCGGACCGGTGCCGAAGTGGCCGATGTCGGCGTACAGGGCCTCGCCTCCGGTGACGACGAGGAAAAGGATCGCCATCGTTCCCAGGCTGCCGAAGCGGTGGCGGCCGAAGAAGAGAGCGGCTTGGCGGGGATCCAGGGCGGCCAGAACCGAGGGGTGCGCGACGATGGCCACGGCCCCGGCGCTCGCCAGCACCGCGAACCATGCCAGCATCACCGGCCCGAACAGCCTGCCGACCCCGGCGGTGCCGAGCCGCTGCACGAGGAACAGGGCGATCAGGACGGTCACGGTGATCGGGATCACGTACGGCTGGAACACCGGCGTCGCGATCTCGAGCCCCTCGATGGCGCTCAGCACCGAGATCGCCGGGGTGATCATCCCGTCTCCGTAGAGCAGCGCCGCCCCGAAGAGCCCGACCACGAGGATCACCTTCCGCGGGATGCCCTTCGCGGGACGCCGGACGAGCTCCATGAGGGCCAGGATCCCCCCCTCGCCGTCGTGGTCGGCCCGCAGGACGAAGGCCAGGTACTTCACGGAGATGATCAGGATCAGCGACCAGGTTACCAGGGACAGCACGCCCAGGACGTTCGCCTCCGTGGGCGCCACGCCGTAGCGGCCGAAGAAGCACTCCCGGACGGCGTAGAGCGGGCTCGTGCCGATGTCGCCGTATACGATCCCCAGCGAGGTCAACGTTAGGAGCGCCAGGCGCCCCGGACGACGGGTGAGCTCCTCCCTGCCGTCGCTCAAGGCAGCGCCGCACGACTCGCGGGGTGAGCGCCCAGCAGAAGCCCCGCCACGGCGACGAGGGAGACCAGCGTCATCCACACGAGCGCGCTCCGCAGGACGGAGCGGCGGTCCCGTCCGGAGGCGATCCGCCGTCCGTCCGCGACGAACTCCCAGGTGGCGATGATGATCATCAACGTTCCCATGCCGAAGATCAGGAGCGGGGCCCAGCGCAGGACGGGCACCGCGACCCGGGCGGCGCCGCTGGCCCGCGCGAGGAACAGGTCCACGCGCTCCACCACGAACCCCAGGCTGATCATCCCGAGGCTCACGCCGAGCCAGCCGAGGTACTTGCGCTCGTTGCTCAGCTCGGTACGGGTCCGGTTGTAGTACAGCATCCGGCGCCGCCATTCCGAAGGTTCCATCGGCAGCGGATCCTCAAACGGCTCGCCCATCTCCTGCTCGTCCGGCTGGCTCATCCTCTCGTTCTCCTCTGCCTCGGCCCGGATCCGTCCCCTCGGGTTGTAAGATCCCTGCTATCAGTCTCGGCCGGAACGCCCCGGGCCGCCATCCGGCAGACCCCGGCACCGGGGTCGGAGTCCGTCCCATGCCCTGCGCCGGTGGCAGCACCCCGGCGGCTTCGATCCGGATCCAGGATCGGCGAGCCGTCGTGCCGCAGGCGTCGGATATACTGTCTCGTCCTCCCCGCGCGGCTCACCGCCGCTGCGGACGAGGATCGTTCCGGAGGGCCCGGCTTGAACGCCAGCGAGGAACGCTACGCTCCCATCGGCGACTACGCGATCATCGGAGACTGTCGTTCCGCCGCACTCGTCCGCAGGACCGGCTCGCTGGACTGGCTCTGCCTGCCCCGCTTCGACAGCCCGTCCCTGTTCGCCGCGCTGCTGGACGCGGATCGGGGAGGCCGGTTCGCGATCCGCCCCCGGGGTGACCTCAGGGCGGAGCGTCGCTACCTGGCCGGAACCGCCGTGCTGGAGACGACGATGACCACCGGGACCGGGGTCCTGAGGCTCCTCGACGCCATGCCTCCCGGAAGCGAGCCGCTGACCCGAGGCGCCGGCCCGCGCCCGGATCACGAGGTGCTGCGGGTCGTCGAGTGCATGGACGGCGAGGTGGACGTCCACGTGATGTGCGAGCCCTCCCCGGATTACGCCAGGTCCCGGCCCCGGTTCTCGAACCGAGGCAACCTGGGGATCCACTACGGCCACCGGGCGGTCTCCCTCACCCTGCGAAGCGAGATCCCGCTGCAGCTCGGGGAGGCGGGGACAAGGGCGGAGGGCGTGGAGCGGTTGCGTCTCGGGGACCGCAGGCGGATCTCGCTGGCCTTTGCCCACGGCATGCCGGCGGCGCTGCCGCCTCTCGGAGAGGCCGCCGACGCCCGGCTGGATGCCTGCATCCGTTGGTGGCGGGACTGGACAGGGCAATGTCCGTACCACGGCCCCTACCGCGACGCCGTGATGCGCAGCCTCATCACCCTCAAGCTCCTCACCTACGGTCCCTCCGGCGCCGTGGTCGCCGCGCCGACCACGTCGCTTCCCGAGAGCCCCGGCGGTCCGCGCAACTGGGACTACCGTTACTGCTGGCTCCGCGACGCCTCGCTGACCCTCCAGGCCCTCTTCGACCTCGGGTACGCGGGCGAGGCGGAGGCATTCCTCTCGTGGCTGCTTCACACCACCCGCATGACCCGCCCGAGCCTCCAGGCGGTCTACGACGTGAACGGCGAGAAGCGCCTCCATGAGGTGGAGCTGGATCACCTGGAGGGCTACCGCGGCTCGAGGCCGGTGCGGATCGGGAACGGGGCGGTGGGGCAGCTGCAGCTGGACACCTACGGGGAGCTGATCGATGCCGTGTACGAGTTCGTGTCCCGGGGCGGACGCCTGGACCGGCAGACGAGCCGCATGCTGGTCGGCCTGGGCCACACCATCGTCCGGCGGTGGCGCGAGCCCGACGAGGGGATCTGGGAGAGCCGTGGCGGGAGGCGTCATCACACCTACTCGAAGGTCATGTGCTGGGTCGCGCTCGACCGCCTGGTGAGGCTGCACGAGGACGGTCATCTGCGCGCACCGGTCGAGAAGTTCCGGAACGAGCGCGATGCGGTCCGGGAGCAGGTCCTGACCCGTGGATTCCACCCTGAGCTCCAGAGCTACGTTGCGGAGCTCGACGGCGACGATCTGGACGCCAGCCTGCTGCTGTTGTCCCGCTACCGATTCGAGGACCCCGACTCCCCCCGCCTGGTGTCCACGTATGAACGGATCCGGGACCGTCTCGGCCGTGACGGGCTGATCTACCGGTACCTGGATCGCGACGACGGGCTTCCGGGCGGGGAGGCGACCTTCGGGATCTGCAGCTTCTGGGCCGTCGAGGCGCGGGCGCGCCAGGGACGGATCGACGATGCGGTGGACGGATTCGAGAAGCTGCTGTCCTATGCGAACGACGTGGGGCTCTACGCGGAGGAGATCGACCCCGAGACCGGCGCCGCCATGGGGAACTTCCCGCAGGCGTTCACCCACGTCGGTCTGATCGATGCCGCGCTCACGATCGCGGATCGGATGAACGGCGATCAACGGGCACGGTCCTCACGAACCGGGGCGCGGGTGTGAACTGGCCGGACGTCCTGCTCTGGGGCTTCATCGCGACCTCCGTGCAGACGGGGCTCGAGGCCGGATCGCAGCGGCTGGGGCTTTCCCGGATCAGCATCCCCTTTGTCCTCGGCACGGTGTTCACGGCGAACCGCGACCGGGCCGCGCTCATCGGCTTCGGCACGCACCTTCTCAACGGTTGGCTCGTCTCGCTCCTCTACGCGGCGGTGTTCCGTAGCCTGGGCGAAAACGACCCCTGGATCGGCCTGATCCTCGGCGTGGTCCACGGGCTGCTCACCCTCCTGGTCGTGGCGCCTCTCCTTCCGGCGGTCCACCCCCGCATGGCCAGCGAGCACCAGGCGCCGGACCCGCGCCGGACCCTGGAGCCACCGGGGTGGCTCGCCCTCAACTACGGCCGGTGGACCGCCCTGAGCACGCTGGCGGGGCACGCGGTCTTCGGCGTCATCCTGGGCTCGTTCTACCACCTGCCAGCCTAGCCGGATCCGGTGGAGAAGCCGGGGAACAGCGAGATCTTCAGGCCGCCGGACGCCGCCTGGGATAGAGCAGCATCGCCGCCCCGACCACCACCGCGGCAACGCCTCCCCAGACCGGGATGTTGACCGTCTCCTTCTCCTGGATCTGGAACTCCACCGGACCCAGGTCCGCATCGTGGGTGTCCTTCACGTAGGTGAAC
>JASFRI010000363.1:0-4318 GCA_050115015.1 Acidobacteriota bacterium | reverse complement strand
AGGCGAGGATCGTCTGCGGGTGCAGCGCGTCGACCATGTCGATGCTGTCGACGGTCTCATCGTACGACTCGAAGTTCACGAAGCGCGCCTGGGGACGCATGCCGCAGGCGTCGAGCACACGGGACAGAGGCACACCGGTCCACTCGGCAATGGCCGACCATCCCTCCTCGCACGTGTGGCGGGTGATCTGCGTGCGAGCACCCAGGCGTTGGAGGTCAGCCAGGGAGAGGCTCATGGGCCGAGCCACGAGCCCCTCCACGCGGAGGCGCCAGTCGGCCCAACTGCCGGCGCGCAGGCGGTCGTACTCGGCACCCAGGGCGGCGTTGTAATAGGGCTGTGCCGGGTCGGCGGGATCGCTGGTGCCCACGGCGGGGATGGAGGTGATGTCGTGGCGCTCGTATTCCCTGGCCAACGCCTGACGGGGGAGGAGCAGACGGTGCGCCTTGTACGTGAGGAGATCGCCGGCCCGCAGGAGGTTGCCGTACGTGGGTGGGTCCGTGGGCGAGCAGCCGGCGAGCATCATCCCTCCGGCGGCGGCGAGTCCGGCCAGGAGCTCGCGTCGTGTGATGGGCGTGGGGCCGCTCATGGCGTCATCTCCCGAACGTCATGGCGCGCATGTGGCGCCGGAAGCCGGAAAGGAGCACCATCGCGACGTGCCCCAACAGGAAGAGCACCAGCGCCGCGAAGGTGAAGAAATGGACGGTGCGCGCCGACTGGGCGCCGCCGAAGATCTCCGTGAGGAATGGAGCGGCGGCGGCCACCGCCGGGGACATGGCGAGCCCGGTGACGACCATGAGCGGCGCGAGCACGCAGATGACCACCAGGTAGGCCAGGCGCTGCAGAAGCCCGTAGGTGGGGCCCCCGCTTGCGGGCGGGATCTGCAGCCGGAGATGCCGGCGCAGGTCCGCCCAAACGGACCGGGGCGTCAACTCCCGGAGCCGGGGCGCGAGGTGGCGCCGGAGGTGGCCGGTGGCGAGGGCCACGATCAGATACACGAGACCGACGGCCACGAGGATCCATCCGGCGAGGAAGTGGAGGCTCCGTCCCCAACCGTTCTCGTTGAACATGTCGTACTCAACGGGCGCGGACACGGGCGCGTCGGGCGCGTCGAAGAAGGCGGTCCGCGGCCCGATCCCGTCGTGGTGCAGGTTGCGGGAGATGGGCAGCTCCAGAAGGGCCGGCGTGAGGTCGTTGCCGGCCTCGCCCCAGTAGAGGCGCGGATGGACCATGAGGATCTCGACGCCGGTGAAGACCAGCACCAGGAGGGCGGCCGCGCCGATCCAATGGCAGGCGCGCACCCAGCCGGAGTGGCGCGGGGGCGTGGAGGTCTGGTCGGGGCGCGCGACGGCGATCATGGGCAGGGAGGGTTCCGGTCGCGGGACTGGTTATGGCTGCAATAATGGGCCGGTGTGCGCCGCACCGACAAGCGATTCGTCAGCGGGGGGCCACGACCCGTCCCGCTGATGCGGTCCTCCCGCCATCCTCGACATCGAGCCGTCCATGCCTCAGCTTGGCGCTGTCCAGGAGTCACGAACCCGGCCCAAACCTGCCCTGTGATCGACCTCACCTCCATTCGCCGGCGCAAGCTGATCCAGTGGGTGGCCGCCTACGCGGCGGTCGCCTGGGGAATCCTCCAGGGGGTGGACGTGCTGGCCGGGACGTGGGACTGGCCGGCCCTCGTGGCCCGAATCGCCTTCGTGGTCCTGGCGACGGGCCTCGGCATCACGGTCGTCCTGGCCTGGTTCCACGGGGAGCGCGGGCATCAGCGCATGTCCGCAGCCGAGGTCGTCCTCCTGTCCTTCCTGGTGTTGGCCGGAAGCGGCGGCGCCACCGTCGTCTGGCGTTCCCATCCGGAGTCCCCTGGCGGGACGGCGGGCGTCGAGAGTACGAAGTCCCCCGCCTCGACCCTCGCGGTCCTACCCTTCCAGGACCAGAGTCCGGAAGGGGGACGGGGCTACCTGGGCGACGGCATCGCCGAGACGCTCATCAGCTCCCTGGCGCGCATCGATGCGCTCCGGGTGGTCGCGCGCACCTCGGCGTTCGCATTCCGCGATTCGGGCGATGTCCGTGAGATCGGCCGCCGCCTCGGGGCCGGCTCCATCGTGGAAGGCACGGTGACGCAGCTCGGGACGCGGGTACGGATCACGGCCAGCCTGGTCGACGCCAACAGCGGAGAGAACCTCTGGGCGGACCGCTTCGACAAGGAGGTGGACGAGGCCGAGCTCTTCGATCTGCAGGACGACGTGGCGCGCGAGATCGTGGATGCCCTCCGTGTCCACCTCGCGGGCGGGGGGCGGATCGTCCGGGGCGGGACGCGAAGCCCGGAGGCGCAGCGTGCCTACTACCTGGGGGTGCATCACTGGACGCTTCGCACCACCGAGGACATGCAGAGAGCCACGGAGCTCTTTCACGAGGCCATTGCCGCGGACTCCGCCTACGCCGAAGCGTGGGGAGGGCTCGCGCTGGCCTACACCCTCAGCACCCCGCAGGAGTACGCGGTCCCGGGGATCACCCGCGGGGAAGCGCTGGACCGTGCGGAGGCGGCCGCCCGGCACGCGCTCGAGCTGGATCCGGAGCTCCCGTCCGCCTTCGCCGCGCTGGGCGACGCCTCGGTGCAGCGGGGGGAGCTGGACCAGGGGGAGCACTGGTTCAGAGAGGCCATTCGCGTGAGTCCGGGATACGCCACAGCCCATCACTGGCTGGCCGACCTCCTCATGATGAAGCTGGACGGCGAAGGGGCCCTGTCCGAGATCGACCTGGCCGAGTCCCTGGATCCGGTCGCCCCGGCCATCCTCGTCGAGCGAGGCGAAGCCCTGATGATGCTCGGGCGCTACGACGAGGCCACGGCCCAGTTGGACAAGGCCCTCGACCTCCTCCCGGACGCGGAGCTGGTACGTACGTTCGCGACGTACTTCTTCATGAGGCAGGGAAAGTGGGACCGGGTCGCGGAGCAGCTTCGCCGACTCGCCGAGTCGGGGGGAGCCGCCGAGGAAGGGACACGCATGGCCGATGCGCTCGCCGATCCGGAGCGTCGCCCCGCGTTCCTGCGTGAGCTTGCGGCCACGGGTCAGGAGCCGGACAGCTCGGGGGCATGGACGGCTCGATGGGGCTTGCGGGGTGGGGGAACCTCGCCAGCCGCCCAGCTGATGCGTCGTCCCGAGATGCAGTTCCTGGTGACGCTCGAGCTCCAGGGGATGGATGCGGCCCTCGACCTCCTGGCGTCCATCGCGACGGGCCCCCGGGCGGCGGAGCTGTATCCCCCGATCATGCCGGCGCTCATCGGGCCGGAGGCGCTCCGTACCGAGCGGGCGCAGGAGGTCCTGCGCCTGGTGGCCCGGCGCCGCTGAGGCGGCACCCGCCTCCTCATGCGAGGACCCCGCGAGATGAGGGTCCCCATGATCTCTCGGGCGGTGCTACGGCGGTCGCGGCTACCGTTTACGAACCTCCCGGGCGACCGACGGGAAGGAGCCCGAGGGGCGCGCGGTCTTCCGGAAGCCCCAGGACCCGGCTGACGGCGTCGTCCCGGAAGGCGCCCACGAACACGGCGCCGAGGCCCACCGCGGTGGCTTGCAGCAGAAGGTTCTCGCCGGCGGCGCCCACTTCGATCTGGACGTAGCGCGACGCACGCTCTCCGTACTTGGCCGCGGTCCTTTCGTAGACGCCGGTGACGACCACCACCGCGGCGGCGTCGGAGACCGCCCGCTGGTCCAACGCGGCACCCGCGAGCTGCCGGGTGCCGCAGTCGCCGACGGGGGTCAGCGCGTGCTTCACCGGCACGTAGCGATAGAGGCCGGGCTCGAGCCCCTCGACCCGGTCCGCCACCAGGTAGATCTCCAGGGGATAGAGGGCGCCGGCGGAGGGTGCCGTCCGGAGGCCCCCGCGCCACGCGCCCCACTCGCTCCTCCAGCCAGGCGGTGTCGGACCCTCCTGGGTGACACCCTGAGCTGCCCAGAGGAGCTGCGCCACGTCCTGGAGCGAGATGGACGCCTCGCTGAAGCTCCGCACCGAGCGGCGGCCGGCCAGCGAACGGGTGAGGGGCGCCCCACCGGTCAGGTCGGGCGCGGGCAAGGGGATCATGCCTGCCTCCTGTGCGGAGAGGGATCCGGCTGCGAAGACGGCCGCGGACATGGCTGCGACGGCGGCGGTGGTGCGGAAGACGCTGCTCTTCATGGGGACCCTCGCAGACGTTCGTGCGATCGGGTGACGATTCGCAGGCGGGGCGAGGGCAGCGTCCCGGCGAGCGGGAACGCGGGCAGGACGGAACGCGGCGGACATCTGCGCCGGCGCGTTCCGCTCGATGATAGAAGCTCGGGGAGGG
>JASFRI010000362.1:0-4320 GCA_050115015.1 Acidobacteriota bacterium | reverse complement strand
ACCACCCGAAGTCGTACTCGGAGTGGGCCTCCACCTCGGGAGCGAACTCGACGATCACGCAGTCCCATTTCTTCTGCTTGTAACACTCCATCCCCTCGGAGTACCCGGCCAGGGCCGGGGCCACCGGAAGGAGCGATACCGTCAGGGCCAGGGCGATCAGCGTCGCGATGGGTCGGATCTTGTGGGTTCTGGTCATGGCTGCGCCCTCTCTCGATACGAGACGTATGGAACGACCTCGGGTGCTTCTACTTCAGGATGAACTCGACGACAATGGTGAAGTAGACGTCCACAGGTCGCCCGTTCTGTACGCCGGGCTTGTAGCGCCACTGCTTCACCGCCTCGATGGCTGACTGCTCGAAGCCCAGGTTGGACCCGGGGGAGCGCAGGACCTTCACGTCCCCCACGGTTCCGTCCTTGCGGACGATGGCCTCCAGGATGACGTTCCCGGTGACCTTCGCCTTCCGGGCGAGCTCGGGGTACTTCGGCTGGACCTTGGTGCTCTCGATGAGCACCGGGTAGGTGACGCCGCCGAAGCCGGCGCGGACCGGGCCCTCCGCCAGCGGCGGGGGCTCGGGGGCCCCGATGATCACCTCGACGTCCGGCGGGATCGGGATCGGCTCCGGCTCGGGCTCCGGCTCCCGGATCGGCTCCGGCTCGTCCGGCGTCGGGTCGGGGATCGGCACCTTGCGCGCGTTCAACTCCTCCTTGATCACCTGCTTCGGCCGCTCGATCTTCGGCGGCGGGGGCGGCGTCCAGCGCGGGACGTAGACGGCTTCCTTCTTCTCCTCCTTGAGCTCTGGGCGGCTGAAGGAGGGGAAGGTCACGGTGATCAGGAGGATGTGGAAAACCAGCGCGATCAGCAGCGCGATCTGCCGGGACTTTGGATCGTCCTCGCTGGTGAGCAGCTGCTGGTAGAGCGAGGATTCCCGATCCCAGGTCTCGGAATCCTTCGGCACCGTCTTGGCCGGCTCGTCGCCCTTCGGCTTCTGGATCTTCATGGCTGTCGCCTCATGACCTCATGCCCGCCCGGCTCAGCCTCCGGAGACGGCGAACGGGTTGTAGCCGAACAGGTCGATGTACTCCTGGATCTCCCGTTGCGTCGGGATCACGACGGTCGTGATCTTCCAACCCGTCTTTCTCTCGGATTGCATCAGCTCGTCGTACACCCGGATCATGTCCTGGTAGGGCGTGTTGGGCTCCGGGTGGATGATCACCGGCTTCCGCTGGTTGATGCGGAGCTTGGGCACGACGTAGTCGAGCAGGTTCTCGATCTCCATCGGCCGGCCATCCACGATGATCTGGCCGGTTGGGTTCACCTGGATGTAGATCGACTCCTCCTGCTTGGCCGGCTTGTTCTCCTCGTCCTCCTTGGGGAGGTCGAACTCCAGCCCCCGGGTGGAGGAGAACACCGTGGTCACCATGAAGTAGATGATCAGCAGGAAGGCGATGTCCGCCATGGACGAGGTGGGGATCTCGGCCTCGTCCTTTTCCTTCTCGAGTCTCACGAGATCCTCCTCAATCCACGGTTTCCTGGGATGTCAGCAGCCACACCTTGCCCGCCTTGGCCCTGCGTAAGGCGTCGATGATCTCGTCCACGTAGCGGTACTCCATGTCCTTCTCCGCCTTGATGATGAACTCGATCTGCGGGTTGAAGGCGACCAGCTGCAGCGCCTTGTAGTAGATCTCCTCGGTGCCGGAGACGAGCTGGGAGGGCTCCTTGCCGGCGGTGAACCGCATCATCCCCTCGCGGTCGATGGAGATGTACGAGGCGCCCCGCGGGATCTCCTCCCGGGCCATGGAGCTGGGAAGGAACACACTGGTCTTGTCGGGCTGATCGATGCTGGTCACCATGAAGAAGATGATCAGCAGGAAGGCGATGTCCGCCATCGAAGCGGTGGGAATGTTCGCCTTGTCTTGCTTGCGCTTGATACGCATGGCCTACCTCGAGCGGCCGGCTCAGGCCGAGGGCTGCGCGGCCGACGGAGCGGCCGACGGAGCGGAGGCCGTCTTCATGCGCCCGGACTGCTTCATCTCGTCCAGGGTCTCCAGCAGCACGTTCGAGGACGTTTCCATCTCGCGGGTGAGCTTCGCCACCTCGGCGCTGAGGTAGTTGTACGCCGGGGAGGTCACGACCGCGATGATGAGACCGCCGGCGGTGGTCAACAGCGCCACCGAGATACCTTCCGCGACCGCGGCCGGGTTCGAGAGACCGGCCTTCGCGATGACGTCGAAGGACTGGATCATCCCGACGACCGTCCCGAGGAAGCCCATGATCGGCGCGAGGTTCGTGAACAGCGCCAGATAGGGCAGTCCCTTCTCGAGGATCGTGATCTCGTGGATGGCAGCGTTCTCGATGGTCTTCTCCAGCTCCTCGGTGCTGGCATCGTGCTTCAGGATGCCGCTCTTGAGGACGGCGGCCACCGGACCGCGGTACTCCTCGCAGGCCTGCGTGGCTCCCTTGATATTCCCGTCCAGCAGGAGCTTCCGGATCCGACCCACCAGCTCGTTGGTCTTGATCTTGGAGCGGAACATGACGATGCCGCGCCAGAGGATCAGCCAGAGCGAGATGATGGACAGGACGAGGAGCGGATACATCATCCAGCCTCCTCGCTCGATCCACTGCCACAACGTCCGATGGAAAAGGTCTCCGAATGCACCCACGGCGGTCTTCCTCCTAGAGCGAACGGCGGACGCTATCCCCGCATCGGGCCGGACAGATCGGGGTTCCTTCCCATCGGGATGCGTCGTTCAAAAGCTTGCAGACTAATATGTTGGACACGATGAACTGAGGCGCGATGCTAGCACCGGGCTTCGGGGCCTGTCAACCACGGGCTTTCTCCCGTGTCGGCGCCCCGGCAGGCTGTTTGAATATGAGATGGTAGCATAGAATAAGGGGGGTCGCCGCCCGGCGAGCCCCCCCCTCCATCCCACCAGACCACATCCTGCCCCGGAAGTTCCCTCCCCGCCCCCCACTCCCCCCACAGGGTCGGACCTGAAGTGTGCACCCTCCTGAAATCCTTCGGGATCAGACCTTTGGTCCAACACGGCCGTCGCGGGGGTAAGCGAACCGCTGGACGTTTCAGGTCGGGCCTGTTCCGTAGCGCGCCCCGGCGAGCTCCGCCCGGGTTGCCCGCCGGAACCCGCGGGGAGGCAGGGGATGGCAGGCGCCCGGCCAGGAATGGGCCGCTGCCAGCCCGGGCTTCGACCGGCGCTCGCGCCGCGCCCGCGCTAACCCTCGCGCGGGACGACTCCGGCAAAGCGCTGATCTTGCTGGACTTCGCAGGGGTGCACACTTCAGGTCTGACCCTGCCGGTCGCAGGTCGGGTGTGGGGCGCCGGTCGATGCGGGGGTGGCTAGAGGTCGGAGCCGGTGGTGGTGGGGACGGCGGCGGGCTCGGTGGGGCCATCGTAGACGATCTTGCCGTCCCGGAGGCGGATGGCCCGGGGGGCGCGGCTCGCGATGTCGTCCTCGTGGGTGACGATGATGAGCGTGTGGCCCTGCCGGTGCAGGTCCTCGAACAGGGCCAGCATCTCCTCGGTGGTCTTCGAGTCCAGGTTCCCGGTCGGCTCGTCCGCGAGCAGGATGGACGGGTGCGTCACCAGGGCGCGGGCGACCGCCACCCGCTGGCGCTGCCCGCCGGAGAGCTGGTTCGGCTGGTGGTCCATGCGGTCCCCGAGCTTCACCTTCTCGAGGGCCTCCCGGGCCCGGGCCTGGCGCTCGGACCGGGGGACGCCGGAGTAGATGAGGGGGAGCTCCACGTTCTGCAGCGCCGTGGTCCGGGCCAGCAGGTTGAAGGTCTGGAAGATGAACCCGATCTCCCGGTTGCGGATCTCCGCGAGCTGGTTGTCGTCCAGGCTCGCCGTCTCCTGGCCGTTGAGCTTGTAGGAGCCGCTGCTGGCGGTGTCGAGGCAGCCGAGGAGGTTCATCAGGGTCGACTTTCCGGAGCCGGAGGGCCCCATGATCGACACGAACTCCCCCTTCTCGATGTCCAGGGACACCCCGGCCAGGGCGTGGACCTTCTCGGAGCCCATCTCGTAGATCTTCTTCAGGTCGCGGACCTCGATGAGCGCCATGCTCAGTCTCCCGGCTCCTCGAAGGTGCCCTGCAGGTCCACCGACCGCAGCGGGTTGCCCAGGACCGGGTAGAGCGGCTCCGCGGCGGTCAGCTCGATCTTACGCGCCTGCAGCAGCGTGCCCTTCGACTTCTCCAGCGAGGCGAGCGACTTGTTGTAGTCCACGATCGCCAGGTTCTCCCGGCGCTCGGCGCTCCGCAGCGCATCCTGGACCTGGAGGACCGTGAACGACGTCGACATGCCGTTCT
>JASFRI010000361.1:0-4427 GCA_050115015.1 Acidobacteriota bacterium | reverse complement strand
GTCGGGTCGATGGCTGACCTCGGGCGCCGCCCTCCTCGCAAACGGCTCGCGCGCGGGCCGCGGAGTTTTTCAGCAGCCTGCTAGAGGTCCCGCGGGTCAGAGCTTGCCCAGGGCCCTTCGCGCGGCCATCTGCACCTGCTCGTCCGGGTCCCCGGCGGCCGCCTCGAGACCGGCCCGGGCCGAGGGGTCCCCGATCATCCCGAGCGCCTGGGCCGCGTTGGCCCGCACGTCCCACTCGGGGTCCTCCAGCAGGGGGAGCAAGGCCGGCACCGCCTGACGGTCCGCGAGCTTGCCGAGAGCGAACGCCGCCACCTTCCGCACCTCCTTGTCCTCGTCCCCCAGCGCGGCGATGAGGACGCCCACCGAGTCCGGGTTCTGCATGCTCGCCAGGGCGTCCCCGGCCAGCGGGCGCAGTTCCGGCGGCCCGCCCGTCAGGACCTCGCCGACCGCCTCCCAGGCTCCCAGGTAGCGCCGGTTGCCCAGGGCCTTCAGCGCCGCCGCCTGCAGGTCGGCGGCCTCCTCGGAGAGGAGCTCCACCAGGGCCTCTTCGGTGCCGGGACCGCCCAGGTTCCCCAGGGCGGTGGCGGTGTTGACCCGGACGTAGAGATCCGGGTCGCTGCGCAGGGCCTCCTGGAGCACCGGGATGCTGTCCGGCCCGCCCGCTCGGCCCAGCGTCCAGGCAGCGGCGCTACGCTCCTCGGTATTCCCGTTCTTCAGGCGTTCGGTCACGAACGCGATCTCGTCACCGGACCCACCACGTCGTTCCCCGATCGCCTGGATCCGGGCGATGGTCTTTCCCGAGTCCCCGTTCCCCCCGCCGCCGCCACAGCCGCCGAGGAGGAGCACCCCGGTCCACAGCACGTGGACCGCCATCGTGCGCCCTGCCCGCTGCCTCATTCGCTGCCTCCCCTCCGGGACCGAAACCGGCGTTGCGGTGTCTCTGCCCGGGAGAGCGCGGATCGTACGCGTATCTCCGTGAACGGTCAACCACGAGGTGGAATCAAGGATGCGTCGCGGTCTCGGCTGGCTTCTCCTGGCCCTCGCGGCGGGCTCCCCGCCCGCGCCCGGCGATCTCCCGTCGCCGCGCCTTCCCGAGATCACCGTCGAGGTGGTCGAGGACGCCTGGCGCGTCGGGGACGAGAAGACCTACACGCTCACGTTCGACCGGGCTCCCTTCGGGCGACAGGCGATGCGGTTGGTCTCGGTGCGGGACCTCCCGGACGGCGACCGGGAGGCGGTGTTCCGGCAGCGGATCCGGCTGGACCTGCGCGCGATCGGCCAGCCGGGGAGCCTCGAGCAGGCCGGCACGCTGACCTACCGGCGTTCCGGGCCTGGACCCTACCGCTACGAGGAGGTGATCCTCGACGATCGCGAGTACGATACCTACCGCGGCCCCGGCGATTACGCCGCCGACCGGAACGCGGCGATCGACCCGGGCGCGGGAACCTACCGGGTCGGCCGGGATCCCGGTTCCGAGGAGACTCACGCGCTGCCGGAACCCACCGGGGCCATCGTCGTGGATCTCCTCGTCGTGGGCCACTGGGAACCGGTGTTCGCCGCCAGGAAACGCTGGCCCCTGGGAAGCCACTGGACGCTCCCCCTGCTCCTGCCCACGGACCCGCCACGGTTCGACTTCCACCGTGAGGTCCGGGAGCCCCGGGAGGTGCACCCGCGGCGGGTCGATGCCGAGCTGACGATCGAGTCGAAGGAGACCATCGACCTGCTCGGCGCGCGCCTCGAGGCGTTCCGCTGCCGGGTCGAGCCCTTCGGCATCACGCTCTGGGTGAGCCCCCATGGCGGCGTCCTGCGGTTCGCCGACGGCCGCGGCCTCGTCGGCAGCCTCGAGCCATGAACCGCCGGCGCACCCTCCGGGTCGCCGCGCTCCCGGCGGCGGCCCTCCTGCTGGCGGCCGCGGCGCGCGCTCCGGATCCGCCCCTCGGGGGACCCATCGCCGATTTCTGGAACCAGGTGAAGCGGGACTGGGCGCGCAAGATCCCGGGTCTGCGGCACGGCACCGACCAGACCGCACAGTGGGTCTCGCTGGTCTACGGCGCGGACGGGGAGGACGAGGTCCTGGCCGACCTGTTCGAGGGGCAGATGAACCTCTGGGCAAAGTGGCAGCGCCGCGCCTGGATGCGCTCGGAATTCTGGAAGGCACGCTACGAGGACCTCGACCGCGACGGGTTCTACGCCTCGCGGGCCCTGCGCCGGAACCTGGTCGTGATGGGAACCGCGGCGACGAATCCGATGCTGCGGGAGATGACCGAGGGAAGCCCCTTCCGCATCGAGGAGGGGACGGTGTGGATCGGGCCGCGGGAGTACCGCGGCGGGTCGCTGGTGCTGGGCTTCATCCGGCCGAATCCCCTCGGCGACGGCAGCTACGCCCTGGTGATCGCCTCCACCAGCGATGAGGCGCTGCTGGACCTTCAGGCGCTGCCCATGGGCCCGACCGACTACATCCTCTACCGCGGGCGGCACCGGCTCGAGGCCGGGTTCCTCGACTGGGCCGACCCCTCCCGTCTCGAGCTGGATGGAGCGCCGGAGATCCGACCGGATCACGACGGCTGGTGGAGCGTCTCGTCCGGCGGCACGGTGGTGCGGTTCGACCCTGCGGAGTTCCCCGAAGCCGCCGCGCACCGTTATGCGGACGCCGCCGCCGCGGCCCGAAAGCGGGCGGTCCGGTACTTCGGGCTCGACTCGCCCGCGCCTCCCACGGTCTACCTCTACGGCAGCGCGGACGCCAAGCTGCGCCATAGCGGTATGTCCGGCCCGCTGGACGTGGATCTGGCGGAACGGGCGGTCCACCGGGTGCGGGATCCCGGGCTCGACGGCGCGCACTGGCCCGAGACGATGGTCACGTTGTGGAGCGCCTGGGGACCCACCGAACTGCGGGGCCTCCTCCTGGCCCTCGCCGTGCTCCCGGACGGCGGCTTCGAGGGGCGCTCCCTGGACGGCTGGGCCGCGCATCTCGCCGCCGCGGGCCGGCTGCGCCCCGTGGAGGACCTGATGGTCCCGGGCCCGCCATGGAGAGACGGGGAGGGGGACCGCGCCCTGGAGTCGCTGGCGCTGGCCTCGTTCCTGGCAGACGTCGAGGCCTCCCGGGGACGGGGGGCCCTGGAGGCCTACTATCGCCAGTCCCGGTCGGGGAGCTTCCGATCCGCGTTCCGCGAGGTGACGGGAACGTCGCTGGGGAGGGCGGAGCGGGCATGGCGAGATCGGCTGCCGGCGCTGGAGGTCCCGGAGGCGGACGCGCCCCACCACCCCCCCGAGGAGGCAGCGGCGCACCTCGACCGCGGCCGGCAGCTCTTCCGGGAGCGCCGCGACGCCGAGGCACGGGCGGCGCTGGAGCGGGCCGTCGCGAGCGCGCCATCCCTCGCCGAGGCACACCTGCTTCTGGCGCGTCTCGCGTTTCGCGGCGGCGAGGATGCGGAGGCCATCGAGGAGGCGGGACGGGCTCTCGCGGGCCCGGCGATCGATCCGGAGGTCACCGCCTGGGCCCAGGTGACCCGGGGCCGCGCCCACGCCGTGCGCGGCGAGCTGCTGTCGGCCCGGCTGGCCCTCACCGACCCCGCCGTGGCCCGCGGTCCGGAGGCGCCGCGCCTCCTGGCGGATCTCTGGCTGGAGAACCTCGGCCTCAGCCCGAACCGGGCGGCGGCGGCGCGCTACCTGAGGGAGCAGGCGGAGATCGACCTGCTGTCCTACGACTGGGATCGGGCCGAGCAGCGCGCCCTGCAGATCCTGGCGTCGGACCCCGGGGACCCGGCGGGACATCACCTCCTGGCCCGGATCCGGGTGCAGAAGTTCAGCTACTGGTTCGACTTCGCCAACTTCTTCAACGAGCTCTTCCCGACGTCCACCCCGCACGATCCGCTGCAGTACTACTACCTGTTGCAGTCCGCGCACCGCGAGTCCATGAAGGCAACCTACCTCGAGTCGGGGGAGATGTCCTCCCTGGAGCTGGACCGCCGCAAGTCCCCGAAGATCGAGGCCGGATGGGTCCCGCAGGAGCTCTACCCGGCGCTCCGGGAGCCGGCGTACATGACGCAGGCCTCGGAGGAGGTCGTCAAGGGGCGGGCATTCCTGCTCGCGGGGGACTATCGCCAGGCCGCGTCGCATCTCCGCGCGGCGCTGCAGCTCGTGATCCCGGTCTCCGATGCCCGGGCCTGGGCGCTCTACCTGCTGGCCCAGGCGGAGATCGAGCTCGGGGAGATCGACGCGGCCCGGGCGCACCTGGACGAGGCCCGGCGGATCGTGCGGGTCCGCAGCCTGAAGGCGGACATCGAGGGCGAGCTCGAGAGCCTCGGGGAACCCTAGCAGGCTGCTGAAAAACTCCGCGGCCCGCGCGCGAGCCGTTTGCGAGGAGGGCGGCGCCCGAGGTCAGCCATCGACCCGACCCGAGGGGACCGCCGCGGCCGCGCTCCCCGGCT
>JASFRI010000360.1:0-4430 GCA_050115015.1 Acidobacteriota bacterium | reverse complement strand
GCTGCTGCTCATGGTGCAGTTCAACTCCGTGCGGCGGACGACGATCATCCTCGCCACGATCCCGCTGAGCCTGATCGGCGTGACCTTCGGGCTGCTGGTGGCCCGGTCCTACTTCGGCTTCATGACGCTGCTGGGGATCATCTCGCTGGCGGGAGTGGTCATCAACAACGCCATCGTCCTCATCGACCGCATCCGGATCGAGATGGAGGAGAACGGCCATCCCGCGCACCGGGCGATCCTCGAGTCGGCGCAGCGGCGTCTGCGACCGATCCTGCTGACCACCGGGACCACCGTGGGGGGCCTGCTCCCCCTCTGGTTCGGCGCCGGACCGATGTGGCATCCCATGGCCGTCGCGATCATCTTCGGCCTGCTGTTCGCCACGGGCCTCACACTCGGCGTCGTCCCGATCCTCTACTCCCTCTTCTTCCGGGTCCGCTACGGCGCCGAGCCCTCCTCGACCTGACAGATTCAACGGCAAACCTGACCGATTCTCGGGGACGGAGGCCTCCGTCCCCGAGAATCGGTCCTGTGATCGTAAAAAATGTCCTTTTTGGGGGTGGAGCGGCCGGCGGGAGAGGTGTGGGATATGATGGGCGCCGGGAGACGCCATGGAAGTGGTGATCGCCGCCGTCGTGCTCGTGCTTCTGGTCGCGCCGATCGTCCTGGCCGTGATGGCGATCGTCCGATCCCACCGGACGGCGAGGGAAAACGTCGCGCTGACCGGCCGCGTGGAGGTCCTCGAGCGGCGGATCGCCTGGCTGCGGGAGCGGCTGAAGGACGTCCTGTCCGCGGAGCCCTCTGCGACCGGAACCGTCCCGCCCCTGGATCTCGGCTCCCCGGAGGCCCCGGAGGTCGCCCCGCCAGGAATCGCGGCCAACATGCCGACGCCGCCGTCCGCCACGCCGACGCCGGGGGCCGCGAAGCCGGCCGCCCACGCCGCCCCGTCGCCCGCACGGCGGCCGCGACCACCCCGCAGCACTCTCGACCTCGAGGCGCTGATCGGCGGGCGTGTGCTGAACCGGATCGGCATCCTGGCGATCCTGATCGCCATGGCCTTCTTCCTGAAATGGGCCTTCGATAACTCCCTGATCGGCCCGCGGGGGCGGCTGACGCTGGGCTTCCTGGGCGGGACGGCGCTGCTGGTCTCCAGCGAGTGGCTCCTCCGCCGCGGCATGCGCTACTTCTCCGAGGGCATGACCGCCCTCGGCGCCGGCGTGCTCTACCTGAACCTGTATGCGGGACGGCACTTCTACGACCTGATCCCGGACCTGCCGGCGTTCGGCGGGATGATCGCGGTGACCCTGGCCTTCGCCATCCTGGCGATCGGGCGCGATTCGCAGCGGCTGGCGTTCCTGGCATTCCTGGGCGGCTACCTGACGCCGGTCCTCCTGAGCACCGGGCAGGACGCGCAGGTCGAGCTGTTCACCTACCTGCTGGTGCTGAACGGCGGCTTGATCGTCGCCGCCCTGCGGCGTGGATGGCGCACGCTGGAGCCGCTGGCCTTCGTCTGGACCGTCGTCTACTTCGCCGGCTGGTACGATCGCTTCTATGACGCGGAACGCCTCGAGATCACGTGTGTCTTCGCGCTGCTTTTCTTCGCGGAGTTCCTGGGCGCGCAGGTGCTGCGCGGCCGGCGGGTGCGCCGCCTGGAGCCGGAGCAGGTCGGCCTGGTGCTCGCCAACGCCAGCGCGCTGCTGCTGGCCCTGCAACTCATGCTCTACCGGGATCATCGCTGGGCGCTCACGGTGATGGTCCTGAGCCTGGCGGCGGTGCACCTGCTGCTGGCGCGGCTGATCCCGGCCGGAGGGGAGGGCGCGCCCGGGCGATCCGTGCCGCGCCTGCTGCTGGCGGTGATCGCCCTGACACTGGTCACACTGGCCATCCCGATCCGCCTTTCGGGCCCGTGGATCGCCATCGCCTGGGCGGTGGAGGGAGCCCTGCTGGTGACCGCCGGGTTCCGTGCGCAGGAGATCGTGCTGCGGGTCTTCGGCCTCGTCGTCTTCGTCCTCGTGCCGTACCGCCTGCTGCTGACCCCGATCGATGCCGGAAGAGCCCTGCTGAACCCGCGGCTCGGGAGCTTCCTGTTGATCGCCGGCTGCTATCTGGGGACCTACCTCGTGTCCCGCCGGCATCGCGACGTGCAGGTGAAGCAGGAGGACCGGGTTTACGGCGCCGTGGGGATCATGGCGAACGTGATCCTGCTCTGGGCCCTGTCGATGGAGGTCTGGGACTTTGCCGGCCAGCTGACCGCGGCGCTGGACGATGCCCTCGCCCGCCAGGTCGGCCTCTCCGTGCTGTGGACCGTCTACGCCACCTGCCTCCTCGTTCCCGGGGTGCGACGGCACTCGGCGCCCCTGCGCTGGCAGGGACTGTGCCTGCTGGGAGTGGCGATCGTGAAGGTGTTCGTCGCGGACCTTTCCTTCCTGGAGGGGGGGTTCCGCATCCTGTCCTTCGTCGTCCTCGGGGCGATCCTGCTCGGCGTCTCCTTCCTCTACCAGCGCCACCGCGTCGGCGCGGCCGACGAGGCGGATCGATGACGCCCCTGCGGCGCCTCATTTTCGTCCTGACCTTCATTGCGGCGTCGGCGTCGGCGTCGGCGTCGGCCCCCGGGCCCGCGGCCGCGGAGGAGCTACGCCTCCCCGAACGTTGGCGCGCCTGGACGTTCGCCTGGCCGGTGGAGGTCGAGGCGGGCGCCGCGATGGAGCTCGTCCGGGTGCCGCTGGACTTCCGGGTGCTGATCGGGTCCGAGCCCGGCCTGACGGACCTCCGGGTAATCGACGGTGCCGGGCTGGAGGTGCCCTACCTCGTGCACGTGAGGGCCGGGAAGAGCTCGCGGGAGTGGCGCCCGACGGAGATGACCGACCCGGGGTTCGTCGAGGGACGCTACACCGAGGCGATCGTCGAGATCGGGGGTGAAGAGCCCCGGCACAACGCGGTCGAGCTCCGGACCGGCGAGGACGACTTCTTCGTCTGGGTGTCGGTCGCCACCAGCGAGGACCGGGGCATCTGGAAGGTCCTGCTGGAGCGGGCGCCCGCCTACCGGTTCCGGAGCGAGGGGGTCGAGGGCAACCTCGAGGTCACGTATCCGGAGAGCCGGGCCCGCTGGCTCCGGCTGCGCATCCTGGATCCCGACAAGGCGTTTCCGCTGGAGGACGTGCGCGTCGCTTACGAGGTCCGCGAGCCCACCGTCCGGATCCCGGTGGCGCAGCGCCTGCAGCGAGGGGAGGACCGGGAAGGGGGCCGGACCGTCTGGACCGTCGACCTGGAGGGTGCGGCGCCGATCTCCGGCGTGCAGTTCCGGTCGGACGCCGCCGAGTTCCACCGCCCCGTCGTCGTCCACAGCTCGGACGACGGCGAGGCCTGGGCCCGGTCCGGCCAGGGGGACATCTTCCGCCGCGAGTCCGCCGGCGAGACCGGGGGGGTGCTGGAGCGGCTCGAGGTGGAGCTGCCGGATCGCTGGGCTCGCTTCTGGCTCGTGGAGGTGCTGGACCGGGACGACCGGCCGGTGGACGGGCTGATGCCGGAGCTGCAGTTCACCGAGCGGGACCTGGTCTTCCGCCCCACGGGGCGCGGCCGCTATCTCGTCCTGCACGGCAACCCGCAGGCGAAGCCCGCCAGCTACGACCTGGCCCGGGTGACCACCCGGGAGGAGATCGAGGCCGCGGCACCGCTGGCGCTGGGACCACGGTCGCGCAACGCCGGCTACGTCAGCGCGGCCCCGTGGACCGAGCAGCACCCGGTCGTGCTGTGGGCCGCCCTGGGTCTCGCGGTTGCCGTCCTGTTCCTCCTCGCGCTGCGAACCCTGCGCTAGCCGGCGAGATCGCGCCGCCCGCGCCCGGACACGGGCCGCGTGCACCAACGTCCGGGTGCCTCCCGGCAGCACTCGGCCTGACCAGATCGAACCCAAACATGACAAATTCTCGGGGACGGAGGCCTCCGTCCCCGAGAATTTGTCATGTTTTGGACCCCTTGGCGACGACCGAGGCGACCCGTGAGGAGACCCAGGTGGCAGCCCCGCTGGTGCTGGGAGGCCGCTGTCGCCGTCCTGTTTCTCCTTGACCCTGCGGGTGTTGCGCTTGGCCAGGGGGTCCCGCCCGCCGCGTCCGGCCGGGTCGCCTGGACAGCCGTCAGGTGGACTCCCGGCCGCTCGTGACCGGACCAGATCGAGGCCAAACCTGACGGATTTTCGGGGACGGAGGCCTCCGTCCCCGAGAAATTGTCATGTTTGATCGGTGCGGCCTCGGTCAGCCAGCCTTCCGGCCTGCCCCGAGCGGGTTGCGGGCCTGCCCCGAGCAAGTCGAGGAGCTACCACACCCGCGGCAGCTCTGGCTTGTTGCCGAGGATCGACTCGATGCGCTCCATCACCGGGTCGGTCAGCAGCGCGACCTTGTCGAGGGCGTCCAGGTTCTCGGTCAGCTGCTCGGTCTTCG
>JASFRI010000359.1:0-4448 GCA_050115015.1 Acidobacteriota bacterium | reverse complement strand
AACGCAGAGGGGGCCCGGGGGGGCGGGGTTCAGAATCCCTTGCGGCGAAATCAGGGAATAGAGCCGAACACGCTCCTGGATGTCCGCGAGGCTCCTGGCTGTTGGCGCCACGCAATCGGTGAAGGTGGCGTTTGCCGGGGCACATTGCGCTTGGACCGTCGTGGTTCCGAGTTTCCAGCGCGCCGCCACCAGGTACTCCGCCCCGCAGGTCCCGGAGAGCAGATCGTCCTGGTCGAACGTCACGGCCGTCTCATCGAAAGCACCGGCGCCGTCAAACGCGAAGTCGTGCAGATCGGTGTACTGTGCTTGATGGGTTTCCGTCGGCTCGAAACACCGCAGCGCGACCTGGAGGAGAGAGGGTTTCTGCGTCGGCGGAGTTCCGCATGCGTGGGGTTGAATCGAGATCTCCGATGGGGTGCAATTAATGCTCAGTTCGATGCCATCTGTGCAGGTGTCGCCGTTCGTGCAATTGGCTGCGGTCTGAGCGAAACCGGTCGGTACCAGGCACACCGTACATGCTACGGTCAGGAGGACGACAACGACGTGCCTAGATCGACCTTCATGGAGAATCGGCCCGGTGAGCATGAGGCTGCTCCTTTGGGGGCAGGATGCAGGGGAAGGTACGCCGACGAGAACCGTGCGGCAAGGCCACGGCAGTGGCCGCCTGCCCCCCGACCGCGACCGGACTCCTCGGTGGCCTCGCATCTGTGGCGCACGCCAAGCACAAGTGCCGTCCACACAAGGCTTGCACCCTGTGTGGAATACGACATTGGAGCTCATCCAGCACCATCGGGCAGGGATTGATCCCATTCTGCCACATCCAGGGGGCCGCGGGGGCGGAAAACCGGCCCTCCCTGCAGGAATGGATGCGTGTCGCCGCGGCCTCGACGTGGGTGGCGGATCCGGGACCTACACGCGGGCCCTGCTTTCCGCGGCGCCCGGGTTGCGGGTCACGCTGTTCGACCTGCCCCCGGTGATCGAGATGGCGCGACGCCGGGTCGCGGCCGCGCGAGTCGCCGACCGGGTGGACCTCGTGGCGGGCGACTTCTACGCGGATCCGCTGCCCGGCGGTCGCGACCTCGTCCTCCCCTCGCAGATCAGGGCGATGATCTCGCGCTCCCGCGGCGTGATGCCATGGCGCTGCAGCCCCTCATCCGGAGCCTTCGCGCCGCCGGGGTCGAACCGCCAGAGCCACACGAGCGGAAACAGGTTGTAGGCGATCATCACGACGCCGCGGGAGCCGATGGAGAGCTCCCTTGGGCCCAGCCATCCCCACGCAACACCAATGGCCATGGATACGAAGATCGCCAGGTGGAATCCGCCGAAGTAGAGCAACGACGTTCGCCGGGGGCCCGACGCCCGGCCGGCCCCGCGGATCAGCCATGCCGCCGCGAGGATCGCTCCCAAGAGCACCGCGACCTCCACCAGCGCGATCCCGGCCCCTTCCAGCGCCGGTCGACGCAGGAGAAGACCACCGGCGAGCAGGACCGCCTGGGCCATCAGCACGACCGCACCCGCGGCCACGGACCGACGCCGGAAGCGGCCGCCCACGTTCTCGTGCAGCAGCGCCCGGACCGTCATGGCGAACGCCAGGACCCAGGCGATCTTGACGATCGTCATTCCGGCCAGCAGCGCAAGACCGGCCGATGGTAGGACGTCGGGAAAGTGGATCTGCAGGTAGGCGAAGACCAGTCCTCCGAGGATCAGCAGGTTGAACAGGGCGATGCTGGCCAGGAGGCCGCGAAAGAGGGCCGTCCGGCGCGCCTGGGCGAGCACGGCAGCGGCCGTGGCGGCCGCAAGCCCCGACCCCAGGGCCAGCACCAGCACCAGCAGGTTCCACCCCTCGCCCATGGGGCCATCATAGCGCCGCCGGTCCGGGGGAGCCCCCAAACCTAGGTCGGGATCGCGAAAAACCCGACCCTCTTCGGATGGATCTCCGGCATCCCCCGTCGCACCCTTCCCGTGCAGCCACTCGAGCGACGGAGGAACCCGATGACGACCTCTTGGATCCGGAACCCATTCTGCCGACCCCGGACCGCCCGGCTGCGGGAGGACGCGAGGGACTGGCAGCGAAGCCCCTGGATGCAACTGACGGGCGCCGTGGTGGCAACGGCGCCCCTGGCGATCTTCGTCCTGTGGATGAGACATGGCCCCCCCACGCTGGGGCAGATGCTCGGTGGTCCGCTGCTCGGCGGCGGTAGCCTGATCCTCTGGCTGCTGTTCATCCAGGTCATTCTGGCCGGCGATCCGCTCACCTCCCTAGGGTTACGGACCGACCGAATGACCCGGGAGCTGCTCCTCGGTGTGGTCGGAGCCGCGGTGATGCTGGCGCTCCATGCCGGGATCGGTGCGCTGCTGTCCGAGGTCTTCCCGCCGCAGCCGGCGCCCCCGGAGATCCGCGAGCTGCTCGAGGGCCTGAGCCGGCGGCCCGAACTGCTGGTCCTGTGGCTCGGTCCCGTGGTCTGGATTGGCGTCGCCGGCTTCGAGGAGCTGTGGCGCATCCATCTCCTGCGACGGCTCTGGGTGCTCTGGCCGGGACCGGCGGGGCGGTGGGGCTCGATCCTGATCTCCGCGCTGCTGGTGGCGGCGGCCCACGCCTACCAGCCGCCGGCGGTCCGGATCTCGATTGGACTGCTCTCGGTGCTCCAGGGATGGTACTTCCTTTTCACGGGACGCTTCTGGTCCCTCGTCATCGCTCACGCACTCTACGATTCCCTCCAGGTCGTCACCATCGTGCTGCTGATCCGCGGCGCGCTCTGAGGGCCCTACCATGAGCCCCTGGTCTGGCTCCGCCTACCGGAGCTATCTTCGCCGCCGCGGCTTCGCGGCGCCGGACGGGTGGACCTTCGTCCGGCGCGGTTTCCTGGAGCCCTGGTTCCAGGCCGGGTTCCACCGTTTCTGGCGGCTCTGGAACCCCGGCCTCGGCTTTCTCACCCATGCCCTGTTCCGCGCCCTGGGGGGAGCCCGTCATGCCATCCCGGCAAAGATCGCGACCTTCGCGCTGAGCGGGCTGGCCCATGGCATCATCGTCCTGGCGCTCCTCGGCTGGTCGTGGACGGTGCCGTCGACCTTCATGCTCTTCGGTCTCGTGAGCGTCGCGAGCGAACGGCTCCAGCCGCTGCTGCGTCAGCGTCGCTGGCCCCGCCTCATCAACCTCGCACTGAACATCGCACTGGTACTGGGCTGTTTCGACATGGGCTTCCGCATCGACGAGCGCTACAAACGTTGTGGCCGGGACGAGAGCGGTGGTGGGAGGAGCGCGCTAGCGCCGCTCGTAATCGGAGTTCGTGACCGCTAGGCGCAGGTCCCGGTGCTCGGCGGTAATGCGCGTGGTGACGTTCGGTCCGTCCTCGAGGGGCTGGTACTCCGCCCGCAGGCGGAGGGGGAGCTCGTCGAGCAGGGTGGTCACGGACATGCGGAGGACCCTGGGCGGGACGCCGCCGACGGCGAGCTCGACGCTGTCGTCCTCCTCCAGGAAGCCGCGTCCCCGGACCCGGAGATGGTCGCCCTCCTCGGCGACCTCGGCGCCGGCGAGGAACGCCGCCGCGGCGTCCGGGTTGGGGAAGACGTAGGGGACCACCGCCGCGACGACCCGCTCGATCCGGGCCTGGGTCTCCGGCTCGCGGGCGGCGCCTTCGCGCTCGTCGCGGAGCATCTCCCGCTCCACGTAGCCCTCGTCGCCGAACCGGACCCGCTCGGTGGTGGAGCCCAGGGAGCGGCCGGCATCCTCGATGGCCACCTGCATCGTCCAGGAGAACTGCACGAGCTGGCGCTGGTTCGAGCGGATGCGCTCGGCGACGTCGTCGGGGAGCGCCGCGGGGGCCGCCGCCAGCAGGAGGGTTGCCGCCGCCGGGACGATCGCCGCCGCCACGGCCCGGGCCCGGCAGCCCGCGCCCCTCCGCCGTTCCGGAGCGGCGATCCCGCCTTTCCTCGAGGTCGTCATTCCGCCCCGGTTCAGGGCCGCGCCCGGTAGCGCTGGTAGAGGCGCGTATGACGGCTCTCCAGGCTGACCTCACGGCCGTCGATCCAGGCCCGGAGCACCTCCGTGCGGATGTCCAGGACGTCGCCGCTGGTGAGGATGACGCTCGCGTCCTTCCCCTCCTCGATGGAGCCCAGGCGGTCGGCGAGTCCCAGGATCGTCGCCGGGGCCAGGGTCATCCCGCGGACGGCGGCCTCCGGCGGCAGCCCGAACGCCGTGGCCATCGCCGCCTCGTAGGGGAGGTTCCGGGTGTGGGCGGCGTCGAAGCTCGATCCGCCGCTGGCCGTGAAGCAGAACTCCACCCCTGCGTCGTGCAGGATCGCCGCGTTGCGGTACGCCGTGTCGTACGGCTCCCACTCCCGCCGCGGCAGCGACAGCACCGGTCCCAGGAGCACCGGGATCTCCTTCTCGGCCAGCAGGTCCGCCGCCCGCCAGGCGTCCTCGCCCCCGGACAGGATGAGCCGGAGCC
>JASFRI010000358.1:0-4475 GCA_050115015.1 Acidobacteriota bacterium | reverse complement strand
GTTCGCCGTGCGCACCTGTCCCGGGTCCAGGGTCTCGGTGAGCGTCCAGCGGAGGTGGGTGTATTCCTCGACGGAGACGGGCACCTCGCGCTGGCTGCCGTCCGCACCGGCCACCTGCCGGGTGATCGGATAGGCGGCGAAGCTGTCCCCCCCGTCGATGCTGTAGGTGATCTCGGCGCTGTCCCCGGCCACGGAATCCGGGATCAGGACGGTCCCCGGAGGAATCGGGTCCACCACCCGGGCCCGGTGGGCCGGCCCCTGGCCCTCGTTCTGGATGTTCAGCGTGTAGACGAGGACATCGCCCGCGGCGACGTCCTCGGCGGGCTCCCGGCGCAGGACCTGCTCGCCGGCCGGCGTGGTCTCGAGAAGCTCTCGCTCGACCTGGAGGTCGATCCGGAGCTTCGGGAGTTCCTGGGCCGGGGCGGCGGTCGCCGCCAGTGCGAGAAGCGTCCCGGCCGCCAGGATCAGCGACTTGGGTCTCATCCATGCCTCCTAAGGGTCTGCGCCGCCCCCATCCCCCGGAACAGGCTCCGCCGGCGCTCGTGTTGCAAATATGAAAATCAAAGCTTGTAATGTCAATTGTTATGTTTTTGCATTTTAATGAATGGAATTTGCACATGTGTTTGAAACCGACCGTCCTGTCGGGGGTGTCCGGATATCGGGAGGAAAGGGGGGTGGGCAAAAAAAAACGGGACCCGGATGGGTCCCGTCTCATCCACAGGCGCCCGGACGGGCGCGGCAGGGCTACTCGAGGACGCGCACGACCACGCGGCGGTTCTGTGCCCGGCCCTCGCGGGTCGAGTTGTCCGCGGCGGGCTTCGACTCGCCGAAGGAGATCGTCGTCATCGCGTAGAGCGGAACCCCCTGCTCGTTGAGGTAATGGCGGACGGTCTCCGCGCGCTTCGCGCCGAGCTCCATGTTCCACTTCTCCGTGCCGGTGGAATCCGTGTGCCCCTCGATCTCGAGGTAGACCCGCCGGTTCATCCCGAGCACCTTCTTGGCCAGGTCGTCGAGCGCCTTCATGGCGTTATCCGACAGGTTCCACTTGTTGACGTTGAACGCGCTCACGTCGTCGGTGACGGTGATCTGTAGGACCAGCTTGCCGCGGGCCATCGCCTTGGCCTCCTCGGCCGTCTTCATGGCCTCGTTCCCCTTGGCCATGGCCTGGTTCCCGGTCTGCTGGGCCGACTGAGCCGTGCTGGAGGCGGCCTTCACGTCCTTGTCGAGATCGGCGATCTTTGCCTGGTTGGCCTCCACGGCGCTCTCGACGCTCTCGATCATCTCGGCGTTGATCGCGTCCTGCTCGTTCACGTATTTCTTGCTGGCACAGGCGGGGAGCAGCAGCGTCGCTGCGGCGGTCAGGATGATTCCCTTATAGGCTTTCATGTTTCCTCCATGTTCCTCTCGGAAAGCACGCCGAGGATAGACCAGCCTCAAGCCCTTTTTCAACCCCAAAACGCCGTTTCGTGACGTTTCGGGAGCCTCTTCTGCCGGTTTTCACCAAATCCCGCCGCCACCCGGGACTTCCGGCGACAACGCCGAATCCACCGCCGCGGCGGAGCGATTCACCGCCGGCCTCCGGAGCTCGCGTAGACCCCCCCCCGGGACTCCACCCGGCATCCCTTGCAGTCGGCCCGGACCTCCAGCGTGTGGGGTGCGGAGCCGGGTGTCGGGTAATAGCCCAGGACGTAGGACTGCTTCAGGCGCTCCGCCACTTTGCCCGCCGCCTGCTTCACCTGGACGTAGCGCTGGGCAAAGTATGCCTCCCCGCCGGTCTCCCGGGCGAACCGCGCGAGCACCTTCGCCCCCTTGCGTCGTCGTGCCGTCTCGTGCCGGTCGAGCAGGCCGATGGCGTAGACCGGCACCTCGGTCCTGCGGGCCAGGTCGACCGCCTGGTCCATGTCGAGGCGCGAGATGTTGTCCATCCCGTCGGAGAACAGCAGGATCGCCCCCTTCAGGAGCTGGTCCCGCGGGACCAGCCCCGGCGCGTGCGCCACCGCGTCGATCAGCGCCGTCTGACCGTAGCCCTCCAGGGGAAGCATGGCCGCCTGCAGGTCCCAGCGGTCCGCGGTGAAGTCCGCGACGACGGATACCGCGCCCTCGGCGAAGGTGAGCAGCGCCGCCTCGTCGTAGGTGTCCAGCCGATCCATGAAGTAGCGGATCGCGCTCCGGGACATCGGCAGGCGGTCCTGCAGGGCCATGCTCCCGCTCACGTCCAGGAGGAAGGCCACCCGCACCGGCGCCTCGGGCTCCTCGGAGAACACCACGATCTCCCGTGGCTCCCCGTCCTCGAGGAGGGTGAACCGGTCCTGCGGCAGCCCGGAGACGAATCCCCCCCGGGCGTCCCGCACCGTCGCCTGCAGGATCGCCAGCTCCACGGAGACCCGGTAGGGTTCCGGCGGCGCCTCGATCGGGGTTTCCTGGACCGACTGGCCCGAGGCGGTGGCCACCAGCAGCAGGAGCGGGAGCAGTCCGGGTACGAGGCTCGACAGGAGCTGATGCATCGATGGGGGCTCTCCCTGAGAGGATCCGCCTGCCTGCGGGGCGCCGGCATTCTATCAGTCCCCCCTCGCCGCCCGCCGGGGTGCGTCCAGCCCACCCCCTCAAGCGTAGGAACGGGTGAGAGGAGCCGGATCCCATCCGGCCGCCGGAGGAGACGGAGATGCGGAATCGCAAGCGAACAACCCTGCCCCTGGTGGTCCTGCTGGCGTCGGCCCTGGCCGGGTCGGCCCTCGCCGAGGAGCCCGCGCCGGGCTACCTGGGCGTCTATCTCACGAACCTGTCGAAGGCGACCCGGGCCGCACTCGGCCTGGAGAGGAACGAGGGGGTCCTCATCGAGCGGGTGGTTTCCGGGGAGGCTGCCGAGGAGTCGGGCCTGCGGTCCGGCGACGTGCTGCTGCGCATGGACGGACAGCCGGTCAACTCCTCGGAGAGTCTCGGCGAGGCCCTCGAGCTCGCGGGCGCCGGCAAGAAGGTCCCGATCGAGATCCTGCGAGACGGCGAGCGGCAGACGCTGCAGGCGACCCTCGGGGACCGCACGGAGCGCCGGAGGACGGCGTGGGCTCCCTTCGCGGACGACGGCCTCCTGTTCGCCGCCCCCGAGACGCCCGCCCTTCCGGAGCTGTCGGCCGAGCTGGCTCCCCTGGCCGCTCCCCGCGCCTTCGCGCTGCTCCGCAACCCCACCCGTACGCTCGGGATCCGCACGATGGAGCTGAACGGCCAGCTCGCCGCGTACTTCGAGGTGGGCGGCGGTCTGCTGGTGACCTGGGTGGTGCCCGACAGCCCCGCGGGCCGGGCCGGCATGAAGGCCGGGGACATCCTCACGACCCTCGACGGCCAGCCGGTGGTCCGGGACGAGGACCTCTCGTTCATCCTGGGCGGCAGGCAGGACGAGGGCGAGATGGACGCGGAAGTCGTGCGGCACGGCGGGAAGCAGTCGCTGCATCTCGCCTTCTGACGCGATCCGCGTCCGCATGGGCCCGTCGGTCCCCGGCGCGGGGACATCCCCGGCCCGTCGGCCGGAGCTCTAGCCGTCGCGGTTGGGCGCCGGCCGTTTCTTGAGCGCCTTCACGTAGGCGCGGAACCCGGCGTCCAGCTGGCCCGGCTCCCGCCCCAGCGCCGTGAAGAACCGGGCTCCCCCGCCCCGCCCCGCGGCGTCTTCCCGGAGGTACGTGACGAAGCCGTTCGTGAGTCCCCCTGCCTCGCCGTGCAGCAGGTAGTGGACGAGGAGCCAGGCCGCGGTGTAGCGATCCTCCACCCCTTCGCCGTAGAACCGCTCGGGGCTCGTGATGTTCACGAGGTCCTCCAGGGACTCCACCTCGCCTCTCTGGAGCTTGCGGCGGTAGTCGTCGAGACGCGCCGTGGCGGCGGAGCCAGCGGGGCGAACCGCGTCCCGGATCAGGACCGCGCTCTTTCCCCCGAGGGCACCGGGCCGGAACGAACCGTCCGCACCCTGGAGGGTGTAGCCGAAGTAGGCCGCCAGCCCCTCGGAGACCCAGAGGCTCTCCTCGTTGCCGCGGTAGAGCCGCCTCCCGATGAGCTGGTGCGCGGCCTCGTGGATCAGCGTGTCCCCGAGGACATTACCGCCCATCGAGTCCGTGTGCACCACGATGACGTCGTAGTAGGGGCGATAGTGGCCGGCAGACCGGAAATCGTCGAAGCGCTTCCGACCGGTCAGCAGCTGATTGTACTTGAAGTAGGAGTAGAAGAGGAACACCCGCGAGGTGCTCTCCTCGGGCGCCAGCTCGGTCTTCCCCGCCCAGAACCCCGCGAAGTACGTCCGGAACCCCTCGAGCAGGGCGGCCGCGGCCACCGGATCCGCCCGCGGATCGTCGGTCTGCACCCGGTAGTGGTCCGTGGTCTTGGAATCGTAGTTCCGGTCCCGGATGAGACGATCGGCGCTGGCCAGGAACGCCGCCGTCTCCTCCGCCCGGATGCGCTCGGGGTCCGGGTCGACAGGAGCGGCGGGCTCCTCG
>JASFRI010000357.1:0-4475 GCA_050115015.1 Acidobacteriota bacterium | reverse complement strand
GGCGCCGGTGCCCTGGCCGCGGGCCTGCGGTCGTTCCGGGGCCTCCCGCACCGGATGGAGGTGGTCGGCGAGGCCGCGGGGGTCGTCTGGTACAACGACTCGAAGGCCACGAACCTCGGCGCCACCCGCCGCGTGGTGGAGAGCCTGGACCGGCCGCTGGTCCTGATCCTCGGGGGACGCGACAAGGGCGCGGACTTCGCCTCCCTGCGCGATCTCCTGCCGGGCCGCACCCGCCACGTGATCCTGATCGGCGAGGCCCGGGACGTCATCGCCCGGGCCCTCGGTGACGCGGTCCCGGTGACGCGGGTGGACGGCCTCGCGGACGCGGTTTCCCTCGCATCCGGCCTGGCCCGGCCGGGGGACGCCGTCCTCCTCGCCCCGGCCTGCGCCTCCTTCGACGCCTACCGTAACTTCGAGGAGCGGGGCGAGCACTTCCGGTCGCTGGTCCGGAAGCTGTCGGGGAGGGGCGATGGCTAGGAAGCTGGTCTTCGACCGGACGCTGTTCCTGAGCGTCGTCGTGATGACGCTGTTCGGGATCCTGATGGTCTACTCCGCGTCCTCCATCTGGGCCATGGGGAACCGCGGATCGTCCTACTACTACCTGAGCCGGCAGGTCGCCTGGGCGGTCCTGGGTCTCGGGATCATGGTCCTGGCGATGACCGTCGACTACCGCAACTACCGCCGGCCGACGGTCGTGTACGGCCTGCTCGGCGGCTCGGTCGTCCTGCTGCTCTGGGCGCTGGCGTCCCCCGCGATGAACGGTGCCCACCGGTGGATCTGGCTGGGTCCCTTTTCGTTCCAGCCGTCGGAGCCGGCCAAGCTCGCGGTGGTCGTCCTCCTGGCCTACCAGCTCGAGAAGCGGCAGGACCGCATCAACGATCTGACCCAGTCCCTGGGTCCCTGTCTCGTCCTGGTGCTCCCCGTGGTGATGCTGATCCTGATCCAGCCGGACCTCGGGGCCGCGGCCATGGTGGTGCTGCTGTTCGCGGTGCTGTTCTTCGCCGCCGGCCTGAACCTGCGGACGGTGACGGCGGGCGCCGCGATCGGCGTCGTCCTCCTCGGCGTGGCCATCGTCTCCGCCCCCTACCGGATGGACCGGATGGTGAGCTACCTGCATCCGGAGGAGGACATCCAGGGCTCCGGGTTCCAGCTCCACCAGTCGCTCCTGGCCGTCTCCAGCGGCGGTCTCGCCGGGCGGAGCCTGGGGGACAGCCGGCAGAAGATGCTGTTTCTCCCGCTGCCGCACACCGACTTCATCTACGCGGTGATCGGCGAGGAGCTCGGCCTGATCGGCTGCCTCGGCGTCGTCGGGGGCTTCCTGCTGCTGCTGTGGCGCGGCCTGCGCAACTCGTTGCTGCTGGAGGATCGGTTCGGCGCCTATCTGGGGATCGGGCTCACGGTGTTTCTCGTGGGTCAGGCGATGATCAACATGGGGGTGGTGCTGGGGCTGTTGCCGACCAAGGGGCTTCCCCTTCCCTTCATCTCCTACGGCGGCTCGTCCCTGGTGGTCTCCCTGGCGGCGGCCGGCGTGCTCCTGAACCTGTCGCAGTACTCGAACTGATGACCGGAGGGTCGAAGGAGACGGATGAACAGCGCATCCTCATCGCCGGCGGCGGCACCGGTGGGCACGTGAACCCCGCCCTGGCCATCGCGCGGGAGCTGCAGCGGCGGCGTCCGGATCGCAGCATCCGGTTCGTCGGCACGGCGGCGGGCCTCGAGGCCCGGCTGGTCCCCGCCGCGGGGTATCCCCTGGAGACCATCCGCGCCGCCGGCGTGGTCGGGAAGGGGCTCCTCGGACGCATCCGCGGCCTCCTCCGGCTCGCCCTGGGATGGCTCGACTCCCGCAGGCTCCTCCGGCGGATCCGGCCGCACCTGGTGATCGGGGTCGGGGGTTATGCCTCCGCGCCCCTGGTGCTGGCCGCCGTGCTGCGCCGGGTGCCGACGTTGATCCACGAGCAGAACCGGTTTCCCGGCATGACGAACCGCATCCTGTCCCCGCTGGTCGGCCGGACGGCGGTCTCCTTCCCCGGCACGGCGGGCGGGGTGGGACGCCGCGGTGAGGTGACGGGAAACCCGGTGCGCCCCGAGTTCACGGGCATCCCGGCATGGCGCCCCCACGAGGGTCCCGCGCACCTGCTGGTCTTCGGCGGCAGCCGCGGGGCACGGGCGATCAACGACGCGATGATCGCCGCCCTGCAGGGGCTGCCGCCGGACCTGGCGATCACGCACCAGACGGGCGCCCAGGACCGCGAGCGGGTGGCGGCGGCCTACGCCGCGGCCGGTCGCCGCGCCCGGGTGGAGGCGTACCTCGACGACATGGCGGCGGTGCTGGGAGGGGCCGACCTGGTGATCTGCCGGGCGGGCGCCTCGACCCTCGCGGAGCTCGCGGCGGTGGGGCGCGCCGCGATCCTGATCCCCTTCCCCAAAGCCACCCACGATCACCAGCGGCACAACGCCCGCAGCCTCGTCGAGGCCGGCGCGGCCCGCTGCATCGACCCCGACGAGCTGGACGGGGAGCGGCTGGCACGGACGATCAGCGCCGTGCTGGATGCGCCGGGGGAGCTCCAGCGGATGTCCGGGGCGGCCCGGAAGCTGGCGCGTCCCGACGCGGCGGGCCGGATCGCGGATCTCGCCGAGGACCTGCTGCGGAGGGCGGCATGAACGGGGCGATGTTCCGCAAGGCCCGCCGGCTCCACTTCGTCGGGATCGGCGGCATCGGCATGAGCGGCATCGCCGAGGTGCTCCTGAACCTGGGCTACGAGGTGAGCGGCTCCGACCTGCGGGAATCGGCGGCGGTGCGGCGCCTGCAGGGTCTCGGGGCGACGGTCCGGATCGGCCACGGGGCGGAGGCCGTTCACGGCGCCGACGTGGTGGTGGTGTCCTCCGCCGTCCGGGAGAGCAACGTGGAGGCCGCCGAGGCACGCCGGCTGGGCATCCCGGTCATCCCCCGGGCGGAGATGCTCGGCGAGCTGATGCGGATGAAGTACGGCATCGCCATCGCCGGATCCCACGGCAAGACCTCCACGACCTCGATGATCGCCCAGGTGCTCCACCGGAGCGGGATCGACCCCACCATCGTGCTGGGCGGACGGCTGGCGATCCTGGGGAGCAACGCCCGGCTCGGCCGCGGAGAGCTCATGCTGGTCGAGGCCGACGAGAGCGACGGCTCGTTCCTGCGCCTCACGCCGACCATCGCGGTGGTCACGTCCATCGATCGGGAGCACCTCGACCACTTCGGGGATCTGGCGGGGCTGCAGGACGCCTTCGTGGACTTCCTGAACCGGGTGCCGTTCTATGGCACCGGCATCGTGTGCCTGGACGACCCCACGATCCAGGCGATCCTGCCGCGCCTGGAACGGCGGGTGGCCACCTACGGGATGGCGAGCCAGGCGGACCTGGTGGCCGCCGCCCCGCGGTTCGACGGCTTCACCTCGCGCTACGACGCGGTGCTCCGCGGCGTGCGCCTGGGAGAGGTCGTGCTGCGCGTCCCGGGGCGCCACAGCATCCAGAACTCGCTGGCCACCCTCGCGGTGGCGCTCGATCTGGAGATCCCCTTCGCCGTCATCGTGGAGCACCTGGCGGAGTTCGAGGGCGCCGACCGGCGGTTTCAGGTCCGGGGCGAGGCGGCTGGGGTCACGGTGGTGGACGACTACGGTCATCACCCCACGGAGATCCGCGCCACCCTGGACGCCGCACGGGAGGGCTGGGGCGGACGGATCGTCGCGATCTTCCAGCCCCACCGTTACACGCGGGTTCGCGACCTCCGGGACGAGTTCGCGCGTTCCTTCTACGAGGCGGACCTCGTCGCGGTCACCGACATCTACCCCGCCGGGGAGGACCCCATCGACGGCGTCGATGCCGACGACCTCGCCCGGGCCATCGAGGAGCACGGCCACCGCGGCGTCATCCGGATCCCGAAGACCACGGACGTTCCGGCGGCGATCCACCCGCACCTCGAGGACGGCGACCTGGTGATCGCCCTGGGTGCCGGGGACGTGACGGAGATCCCGGAGGTCCTGCTGGAGCTGCTGCGGTCCGGGGCGGCCGGAAAGCAAGGAGCATGAGGGAATGGAGGCGGCATTGAGCAGCACGGAACGCATCGCGGAGCTGGCCGCCGACCACGGCGTGCGGCTGGAGAGGGACGTGCCGCTGGCGCGCTACACCTTCTTCGGCGTCGGCGGGCTCATGCGGTGCCTCCTGCGCCCCGCCTCCGTCGAGGCGATTCCCGGGCTGTTGCGGGATCTGCACGCCGAGGGACACTCCCCGCGCCTCCTGGGATGCGGCACGAACCTCGTCGCCGGCGACGACCCGTTCCCGGAGCCCATCCTCTACCTGGGGGACCTGGCCGGAGATCCCGTCTTCGGCGCGGAGGGGGTTCGCGTGCACGCGGGCTTCCGGCTGCCCGCACTCGTCCGGCAGGCCATGCGCCACGGACGGGGCGGGATCGAGTTCGCGGAGGGCATTCCCGGCACCGT
>JASFRI010000356.1:0-4486 GCA_050115015.1 Acidobacteriota bacterium | reverse complement strand
ACATGCTCGTCCTCGCCGTGGGGCTCGTGCCCCGGAAGCCCGCGGAGGGCAAGCCCGACTTGGACCAGCTGCTGACCCTGTCCCACACGTCCGACGGACTCGTGATGGAGGCCCATCCAAAGCTGAACCCGGTGGACGCGCCGACCCGGGGCGTCTACTTCGCCGGCTGCGTGGAGGCACCCAAGGACATCAAGGACTCCGTCACCCAGGCGGGGGCGGCGGCGGCCAGGGCCGGGAACCTCCTGGGTGCCGGCAAGGTCACCGTGGAGGCGCTGACCGCGGTGCTGGACACGACGGACTGCAACTTCTGCGGGCGCTGCTCACGGGTGTGCCCGTACCACGCGATCAAGGCGCCGAGCAAGAAGGAGAACAAGCATCCCGTGGTCGTGGAGGCCGCCTGCGCCGGATGCGGGACGTGCGCCGCGGAGTGCCCCTCCGACTGCATCTCGATGAAGCACTTCGCCGACTCGCAGATCGTGGCCCAGGTCGACGCCATCCTGGCGACGGACCGGATGGAGAAGGTCGTCGCGTTCGCCTGCAACTGGTGCTCCTACGCCGGGGGCGACAACGCGGGGACCTCCCGTCTGCAGTATCCGACCTCCGTCCGGCTCATCCGGACCATGTGCAGCGGCCGCGTGGACGAGAAGTTCATCTGGCACGCCTTCCGCGAGGGCGCGCCCATGGTGCTCGTCTCCGGCTGTCACTTCGCGGACTGCCACTACATCGACGCCGTGACCTGGACCCAGCGCCGGATCGAGAAGGTGTGGACGCAGATGGACAAGCTGGGGATCCGCGCGTCGCGGCTGCAGCTCGAGTACATCAGTGCCGCGGAGGGGCAGAAGTTCGCGAGGGTCATGAAGGAGCTGGATGCCCTCGTGAAGAAGGTGACCCCGGAGGAGGTGGAGGAGACGAAGCGCATCCTTTCGGAGCAGCCGGCCGTGCCCGGCAGGGTGGTGAAGAAGAAAAAGGTCCCGGTGGCGTGAGGGATCGTCCACGAGGGAGAGAATGAGCAGCCGAAGAGAGTTCGAATGCCTGCGATGTGACCATCGTTTCCCGGTCGACTACGACCCGAAGGCGATCGTCGAGCGCTCCTGCCCGAAGTGCGGGAGCAACAGCGTCCGGCCGGCGCCCCTCGAGAAGGCCGCGGCGCGGACGGGATGACCCGACGGCGGGGGGAAAGGAGTTGTCTATGATCGAGACCCGGACGAGCTTCGAGAGCATCGTGGCGCAGCACCGGGAGCTGGAGGGACTGATCGGGGAGCTGCGCGAGTTCCTGGAGGCGACCCGGCCCGAGGCGGGACAGAAGGGCTATCACACCTGGGCCTCGGACCTCTCCGGCAAGCTGAACGCGCTCCACGACAAGCTGTTCCGGCACTTCCGAGAGGAGGAGGAGGGGGGATTCCTGGATCAGCTCGCGCGCGACAATCCCGCGGCGGTGCACACCCTCGAGACCATGCGCGTCGAGCATTCCCGCATGCTGGAGAGCCTGCGGGACCTCATCCGCGCCACGCTGGACTACAGCGTGGGTGAAGCGGAAAACTCCCCTCCGCTGCGCCGGTTCACGATGTCGATCCTGGATCAGCTCGCGCGGCACGAGGCACGGGAGACGGAGCTGCTGCAGACGACCTACTCCGAGGACCTCGGCCTCGGGGACTGAGGTCCCGAAGGCTCGCTCGCGGTGCCCATGGTGCCGCGCGGCGGGTTTTCCTCGCGGGTGGACCGCGTCCGCGTATGGACCGCAGCACGGTCGGCATCAGCCTGCCCTGGCGGCTTCCCGTCCGCCGGGGCCAGCCGCGGGACGCCCCTCCCGGGCCCGTCGTCCGGGGTCCGGGGGCGCACCGGGCGCCGGGGGAAGGCACGTCGACATGATCGACGATCCGACATCGAGAATCCTCGACAGCCTGAGCGTTCCGATCCTCCTCATCGATCGCAACTACTTCGTGGTCGCGGCCAACGCCGCGATGAGGGAGCACCTCGGGCGCCACGGGGACACGCTCCTCGGGGAGACCTGCTACCGCGCCACCCACCACGAGGAGCAGCCCTGTAGACTGCGACCGGGCATCTCCTGCCCGGCCCGGGCCGCGCGCCAGAGCGGCGTCCGGGAACGGGTCCTTCATCGGCATTCCGTGAACGGGGACATCGTCATCGAGGAGATCGTCGCAACGCCGCTGGGGGACAGCGGTCTGATCGTCGAGGAGTTCCGGAACGTCACCGAGCTCCTGGGCCTCGTCAACGGCTTCCTGCCCTCCTGCTCGGGATGCGGCAGACTGCGCGACGAGGACGGCAGCTGGAAGCCGGTGGAGGGCTACCTGCACGACCACACCGGGGCCGATTTCACCCACACCCTCTGCCCGACGTGCATCCGCAGGCTCTATCCGGACATCACCCCCTCCGAGCGCTGAGCGGCCGAAGCCCCGCCTCCTGGCTGGCCGGGTAGGGACGCACGGGCCGTCCGCCCGTCGCCCCGGAAGCGGCGGTTCGCCTGCGATCCACCCGGTCGGGGCGAGACCCCCGGTCGGGGAAGCCGCCTCCCGGTACCCGGCAGCGCTCTCCCACCCTCCTGCGTACCGCCTGGCCGGCCCGCACCGAGTCTTCGCCCACCGGTACCGCCTTCTACCGCCGTGAGGGAGCCGGCCTCCCGCGCCGCGCCCCGCCCCGCGGTCCAGCCCGTCCCCTTCGGAGCCGTCCTCCAGCGGGATCAGCCGGTGAAGAAGAGGGGTTCCAGCGCGGCGATGCCGCGGGAGCTCGGAGCCGTCCCTACATGAGGACGCCGTCGACCGGAGCCGGGACGGGTGGCAGATCCGTCTCGCCGAGCTGCTGACGTATGTTGATCTCGATCGTGCGGGACAGAGCCCGCATCGGCGTGTCGCCCGCCTGATTCTGGAAGGGATCCTGCAGGTACATGGCCACGCGGTCGATCACGAGGAACGCGAGCGCCATGGTGAGCGAGGCGACCACGAGGATTGGCCAGGTCAGCCCGAGGAGCGTGAACGGGAAGAGGACGATGAAGAGGTAGATCAGCGTGTCCACGAGAACCGAGTAGGAGACCGGAAACACCGTCCGGCGGATGCGCTCGCATCCTCCCATCGAATCCGTCAATGCGCCGAGCGTTCGCTGCAGGTCGACGAAGCGGTAGGAGTCGATCCGCCCCTCGCGAAACGCCGCCTCCAGGTCCCGGGCCTGCATCTGGAGCAACGCGTTCGGCGCGTTTTTCTCCCTCCGGAGCGCCTCGATCTCGGCGCCTGACAGGAGCTCGCGGACGCTCTCGAGAGGATCCAGGTCCCGCAACGTCGCCGCCAGCGCGTAGCACCACGCGATCTGCCTGTAGGCGAGCCGCTGCGCGAGACCGCCATTGTCGCTTCCGCCGTCCCCCAGGTAGGTCGTGACCTGGCGGGCCCACGTCCTTGAGTCGTTGACGATGGCGCCCCAGAGGGTCCGTGCCTCCCACCAGCGGCCATAGGCGGAGTCGGTCCGGAACGCCAGCAGGAGGCCGATCACCGTGCCCGGCACCGTGAGCAGCAGGCTCGGCGCCGCAAGGCCGTCCACCGAATGGAACCGATCCGCCACCGCGAGCGCCGCGATGTACAGGACCGTGAGCACCACCGGCACCCGCAGGTCCCGGGCCAGGCGCTTCCACGGCAACCGCCGAACGACGACCATCGCTCCCTCCTCCCCGCCCTAACGGCAACCCCCTAACCCACACCACCCAAACATCTTGGAGCAGGGTCAGACCTGAAGTGTGCAGTCCCGGGATCGGGGATGGCCGAACGAGAGAACCGATCTCGACGCCGCCCGCCGCACCGGGAGACCGAGCCTGCGGGGGCTGCACACTTCAGGTCTGACCCTGCCCCAAGTGATTCTATTCCTTGAGGTTGTGGAGCCAAAACTCGCGCATGGTCTTGTAGAGGTGCTTCTGGGCCTCGTCGTCGGTGATGCCGTGCTTGCGCATCGGGTAGATCATGAGGTCGAAGGTGATCCCGGCGTCGACCAGCTCGTCGATGAAGCGCCAGGCGTTCTGCGGGTGGACGTTGTCATCGTAGGTGCCGTGCACCAGCAGCAGCCGGCCGTGCAGGTTCTTGGCGCGCTCCGCGTGGGAGGTCTTCTCGTAGCCCTCCGGGTTGTCCTGCGGGCGCTTCATGAACGCCTCCGCCCAGATCGAGTCGTAGTAGTGCCAGTCGGTCACGGCGGCCACCGCGATCCCCGCCCGGAACTCCTCGCTGCTCGTCAGGGCGAGAAGCGTGTAGGAGCCGCCGCCGCTCCAGCCCCAGATCCCGACCCGGTCGGGGTCGACGTAGGGCTGCGACTTCAGCCACCGGACCGCGTCAAGCAGGTCGTTCAGCTCCACCGATCCGTAGCCGTCCAGGAGGATCTCGTTCTCCAGTGTCTTGCTGATGGCCGTCGCCGCCCGGTTGTCCACGTAGAACGTCAGGAAGCCCTCGTTGGCCAGGAGCTGCTCGAAGTAGGCCCGGGTGTTGCCGCCCCAGGA
>JASFRI010000355.1:0-4517 GCA_050115015.1 Acidobacteriota bacterium | reverse complement strand
GGAGGACACCGAGGACGTGGTCCAGGAGGTGTTCCTCGCCGCCCATCGCGCCCTCCCGGCGTACCGAGGCGAGTCGCGCCTGTCCACCTGGCTGCACCGGATCGCGGTGAATCGCGCGCTCAACTTCCGGGAGAGGGCCGCCGAGAAGATGCGGCGGGCCTCGCAGTCCGCGGACGATCCCCCCGGCGCCGCGGAGGAAGGGACGGTCCTGCCCTTCCCGGCGCTCGCCTCGGACGGGCCGTCGCCGCTCCAGGAGCTGGAGGCAAAGGAGCTGCGGCGTCGTCTCGCGGACTGCCTGAAGAAGCTGCCGGCGGCGTGGCGTGCGGCGCTGGCGCTGCGGGACGGCGAATCGCTTCCCTACGAGGAGATCGCCCGGACCCTGGAGATCGCGCTGGGGACGGTGCGGTCCCGGCTGGCGCGAGCCCGGCTGGCCCTGCGCCGGTGCGTGGAAGGAGGGACGACATGAACGGAGAGCATCCCCTCGAAGCGCTCTCCGCCTACCTGGACGGAGAGCTGGACGCGGCGGCGCGGCGGGCGCTCGAGCGCCACCTGGAGGCCTGTGCGGCGTGCGCCGGGGTCCTGGTGGACCTGCGCCGCATGGCCGAGGTCTCCCGCGACGAGACGATCCCTCCGGTCCCGGCGGACCTGGGCGACCGCATCCTCGACCGCCTGCCGGAGCGCCGTCGCGGCGGCCTCCCCTTCCGCGTCCCGATGGCCGCGGCGGCCACGCTGGCGGCGATGGGGGTCCTCTGCATCGTCTGGCTCCGGGACCCGGGGCTCCAGCCGGACCCGATGCGTTCCACGCCGGAGCATCCGCTGGACGTGCAAGAGCCTCCGGTGGCGCGACGGCCGATCCGGTCGATGGCAGATTCCCGCACCCTCGACGAGGTGACCGGCGACGTCGCTGCCCCGTCACCCCCGCCGTCGGCAATGCCGGAGACGGAGGACGAGGGCCTGCCGGCGAACCTCGCGCCCGCCACGGCGGCCCCTCGGGCCCCGGAGCCGGCCACGACCTTCTCCCAGGAGGCGGCGCCGAAGCCGCAGTCGCCTGCCCGCGAGGCGGATGCGCGGAGGCAGGATGGCGGGGTGCCCCCGGCGAAGCACGAACCCGGCGCCGGAGAGGGTGCCGCTGCCGGAGCCCCCTCGGAGGAGGCACCCCGGCGGGAGGCGGCAACGGCCGGCCGCGTGGAGGCGAAGTCCGCGATGGAGGACGCCATGACCGAGGACCGGGACGACGCCCTCCGACGCCAGGCGAGCGCGCGCGTCGCGCAACGGAGCGTGGGGCTCCTGGGCCGGGCCGATGTCGCGCCGGAGCTGCAGTCCGCGGCACAGACCGTGGCCGGCCAGGACGACGTGCTGCCTGCTGGAGCGTGGCTGCTCGTCGACCCGGACTACAGCGTCCGGCTGGACCCCGACGGATCCCTCCGGCTGCGGTCGGGCACGTTCTCCTGTTCCCTGCCCCCGGCGCCGGGCGAGGAGGACGCGGCGCTCCTCGCCGGGTTGAACGACGAGGCGATCGCCGCGGAGCCCCCCCCGGCGGCATCCCGGAAGCGCGAGGAGGGCGTTTCCGCCCCCGCGGCCACGGCCGAGGGGAGCCTCCCGGAGACGATGGTCCTGCGCGTAGGCGCCGACGGCGGCGCAGTGGCCGTCGCTCCCGACGTCGCACCGGAGGTCGCCGCGCGGCTCCTGGCCCTCGCGGGACGGCGCTACACGCCGGAGGTCAAGGCGACCTGCGGCGAGCTGCCCGCGGCGCTCCTGGAGGTGATGCCGGACTGAGCTCGGGGGCGGTGCGCCGGTGGGATGGACCTACCGGGCGCGTCGCCCCGCGCCGGCATCGTCGGCCTCCCCGAACAGCAGCTCGAGGTAGGTGCGGTAGTGGCGCAATTGCGCCGCGAAGGCCCCGGGCTCCTTCAGGGTCCGCGCGAGGATGTACGCCCCCTCGAACACCCCCGTGAGGAGGTCCGCCAGCGAATCGACGTCCACCCCGACCCGCGGTGGGCGGGCCTGCATCGCACTGCGGATCAGCCGCCCGACCTCCTCGCGCCAGCGGAGGATCGCCTCGGCGACCACCTCGTGGATCTCCTCGTCGAAGAGGCGGCTCTCGTAGCAGTAGGACGCGAACAGGCAGCCCGGCGCCGGCTCCCGCATCCCCTCCGCCATCTCGATGAACAGCCCCACGAAGATCAGCAGCCGCTGGACCGGGTGCTTGCTCAGGGCCTCGGCTCTCCGGAGGTTCTCTTCCAGGAGCCGCCGGTCGGCGACCGCGTAGCGATCGACGAGGGAGCGGGCCAGCTCGTCCTTGCTCTTGAAGTGGTAGAAGAAGGTCCCCTTCGTGACACCGACCTGCTCGATGATCTGATCGATCGAGGTGGCGCCGTAGCCCCCGGTCAGGATGAGGGACTCCGCCGCGTCCAGGATGCGATCGTGCGTGCGGGCTCCGGCCTTGTTCGGCATGGCTCCACCTCCGGACTTAATTATACCATCTGGTCGGTCCAAAACGTTGGCATGAGCCTCAGCCAACCGAGGGGAAGTCCATAAGCTACTATCCGTGAATAACATATGAGATCGACGGAAAACCGAGGCTATGACCCTTGACACCGCCATCCAGGATCCCATAGTATTTATACCGACTGATTGGTATAAATAACTTCACGGAGGTTCCGACATGTCCGTCCAGGAAACGCAGGCAGCCATCGATCCGGCGCGCGCGGAGGCGTTCGCCGGCACCCTCCTCCAGGCGCTCAACCACGGCGCCCTGAGCCTGATGCTCTCCGTCGGCCACCGCACCGGCCTGTTCGACACGATGCGGACGCTCCCCCCCTCGACCTCCGGGGAGATCGCCGCCGCGGCCGGGCTCGACGAGCGCTACGTCCGGGAGTGGCTCGGCGCGATGGTGACGGGAAAGGTGGTCGAGGCGGACACCGGCACCGGCCGGTTCTCCCTGCCGGCCGAGCACGCCGCCGTCCTGACCCGCGCCGCCGGACCGGACAACATGGCGGCCTTCGCGCAGTACATCTCGAGCCTGGGTGCCGTCGAGGACGGCATCGTGGAGTGCTTCCACAAGGGAGGCGGGGTCCCCTACTCCGCCTTCCCGCGCTTCCACGAGGTCATGGCGGAGGACAGCGGCCAGTCGGTCCTGTCCGCGCTCGAGTCGCACGTCCTGCCGCTGGTTCCGGAGCTGGCCGATTCCCTGGAACGTGGCATCCGGGTCCTGGACGTGGGATGCGGCCGGGGGTTGATCATGATGCGCCTGGCGGAGCTCTACCCCCGGAGCTCCTTCGCCGGGATGGACCTGTCCGAGGAAGCGATCGCGTTCGCCCGTGACGAGTCGGAGCGCCGGGGGCTCGGGAACATCGAGTTCGCCGCCAGGGACCTGAGCGACTTCGACGAGACCGCGTCACCGGAGGCCTACGACTTCGTCACCACGTTCGACGCCGTCCACGATCAGGCCGAGCCTCTCCGCGTCCTGCGCGGCATCCACCGGTCCCTCGACGCGAAGGGCGTGTATCTCATGCAGGACATCCGGTCCTCGGGACACGCCCACACGGACATCGATCACCCTCTGGGGACGCTCCTCTACACCGTCTCCTGCATGCACTGCATGACGGTCTCCCTGGCCCAGGGCGGGGAGGGACTGGGCGCCATGTGGGGCGAGCCGAAGGCCCGGGAGTACCTGGAGAAGGCGGGGTTCCGTTCCGTCGAGACCCACCGCCTCGACCACGACCTCCAGAACAACTGGTACGTCGTGCGCAAGTGAGGGCGGTGCCCTTCCGGAAGGGCGTGCAGCCTGGCAGAATGGAGGCTCACTTTCGTCCGCAGGAGGCTTCGAGAGTCCGCGAGGAGAGGAGGAGTGATGCGCCGAGCAGGGATCTTCCGGTCATTCCTGATGCTGCTGTTGGCGGTTTCGCCCCTCTTGGCCCAGGACAACAGCTTCAAGATCTACGGTGGGCTGGCTTACGTCTCGCCGCTGTCCGACGAGAACGTCGACATCGACGGCGTGGTGGACTCGCTCCAGGCGTCCAGCGAGGCCGGCTGGAACCTGGGGGTGGAGTTCCGCTTCAACAAGCTCCTGGGCCTGGAGCTCGACGGCGTCCACGCCACCCAGGACATCGAGTTCGGCGGGAACACCATCGCCGATGTGGACTTCACGCCCCTGAGCGCCACGCTGGACTTCCACCTCATCCACACGAAGGTGATCGACCTCTACCTCGGTCCGACGGCGAGCTACATCATCTGGGGTGACATCAACGTCAAGGACGCCAACTTCGGTGACGACAACGGCGCGGACAACCAGTTCGCGTGGGGAGCCCTCGTCGGCCTGGACATCGGCTTCGGGAAGACCTTCGCCATCACCCTGGGGGTTCGCTGGCTCGATGTCGACCTCAAGCCCGACGGCTCGAGCGACTCCGTCGGCGTCGACCCGCTCATCAGCCGCCTGGGAGTCGCCTTCCGGTTCTGACGGAGAGGATTCCCGATCCGGGGGACAGGACGCGCCCGGCGACCCGCCCCCGGAACAG
>JASFRI010000354.1:0-4541 GCA_050115015.1 Acidobacteriota bacterium | reverse complement strand
TCGTGATCGAGCACGAGGATCCGCCGTCCCACGACGAGGAGGCGAAGGGACACACCTGTGCCACCGCGACGGTGCGGCTCGAGACCCGGGGCGTCCACGTGCTGTGACGCTCGTGGGTCAATCCGTCCCGGAGCGGAGGATCTCCCGGAAGCGCGGATCGGCCCGGAGTGCCGCGAACGCCGGATCCCGGAGGGCCATCCCCACGATCTCGGGTCCGCCCTGGCCCACCGACCTCGCGAGCAGGTCCAGGGCCTGGTCCGGCTGTCCCCGCCGCGCCCGGACCCGGGCGACGCGGAACAGCAGCGTCGCGTCCTGGGGCTGCAGGGAAACCGCGGCGTCGAGCTCGCGGTCGCCGCGGGCCCGGTCCGCAGGTGTGGCGTCCGGGTCCCGGAGCAGGACGAACCCCAGGTTGAACCGGTTGGCCGCCTCGAGGGGCACCATGGCGTCCTCCTCCGGAGCCAGCCGTCGCATGGTCTCCAGGTCCGCCAGCGCTGCCTCCAGCTGCCCCCTGGCATCCCGCCAGCGCTCCGCCGCCGCTGCCTGGCTTCCGAGCCCGCTGCGCACCTGGGCCAGGTCCCGTTGCAGGTGGGCGCGCCGGGGGCGCCGTTCCCGCAGCGGCTCCAGGACCTCCGCCGCCTCGGCGAACCGGCCCTGTCCCAGGAGCACCTCTCCGAGCCCCTCGGCGGCATCGAGGAGATCCGGAGACTGCTGCAGCGCCCGGCGGTACTCGACCTCGGCCATGGGGAACAGCCCCACCCGGTGAAGGAACGTGGCCCGGTTCAGCTCCCCCCGGGGGGCGCTGTGCCGGGCCAGCCACCCCGCCGGCGCGGCGACCGGCTCCGCGGCCCGGCGCCGCGCGATCGCCTCGAAGTCGACACGGTGCGCCTGGATGAACGGTTCCATTTCCGGGAGCCGGCGCACGTACAGCAGCGCGTTGTCGTCGAAGTAGACCGGGACGTAGTCCGGGTCGTTGAACAGCTTCCTGGCCAGGGGCATCGCGTCGCCGGAGCCGTACATGAGCGCGAAACCCCGCAGCCCGTAGTCGGCAGCGACCTCGCGGTATTCCTCTCTCCCGAGGGAGGTGATGTAGTAGCGCCGGAAGAACTCCGGCGGGTACTTGAACGTGTTCCCGCTGATGAACACCCGGTACTCCGGGAACAGGCGGTACGCCAGATACGACCCCGAGGCGAAGTCGTTGAAGAAGGGGCCCGGTGGGCGCTCGCGGAGGAGGAAGTCGGCCAGGCCCGCCGGGTACGTGAGGCGCGACATGGAGAACCCGGTTCTCCGGGAGGTCCCGTCGGAGGCGTAGAACCGATCGGTCACCACGAACCAGGCCAGGAACATGGCCAGCGCCGCGATCGCCGCGGTTGCGAGGGCCGCCGGACGCCGGCGCCCTCCGCCCGCCGCCCCCCCCGGACGCAGGAGCCACCAGCCCGCCACGGCGATCCCCACCACCGCGAACATCCCGATGTTGCGTCGGCTGACGGATGCCATGAGGAAGAACCCCAGGACCAGGAACACGTCCGCGGGGCGGACCCGCCGCCGGCGCGCCACCGCCAGGAGGAGCAGTGCGGCGGCCATGCCGTAGAAGAACCAGATGGCCCAGTTGCGGACCACGTTGGCGGCGAAGGGGGACATCAGCTCGGCAATGGTGCCGGCGTTCCCCTGCTCCTCGAACACGAAGATCAGGTTCATGAAGGGGTTCAGGAACAGCCGGATCGGATAGGGGCTGATCAGGGCCCCGGCCAGCGCGCATCCCAGCAGGAGCCCGCGATGGCGCGCTCGGGCCCGGGCCGCCGTCGCATCGCCCGGGCGGTCGCCGCCGGCCATCCATGACTCCAGGAGGTCGCCGGCGAGGAACGCGCCCAGGACGAGGATCGCCACGAACCAGTAACCGTGCAGGTTCACCCAGACGGCGAGAAGCCCTCCGACGAGCAGCCACTCCCGGGGGCCCCGGGCATCCCGTATCAGGATCCCCAGGAGCGCGGCGATCCCCAGCAGCGAGAAGAGCTCCGGCCTCAACGTGAACCGCTCGTAGGCCACGAAGGGGAACGCGAGGAGAAGCGCAGCGATCACCGGCGTGCCCCGTCCGGCCTCGGGACCGGCGCCGGCACGGATGGTGCGCCACAGGAGGAGGCCGAGCAGCAGGACCAGCAGCAGCCTCGCCGTGACGAGCCCGGGCGGCCCGGCGAGACGGTCCACCAGATGGACCAGGATGTTCTCGAGCCACTTGTCGTTCAGCCAGCGGTAGCCGGGATAGGTGAAGGAGAACTGGTTTTCCTCGGCGGCCCGGAAGTCCTTCAGGATCTGCTCGCCGGTGATGAGGTGCAGCGGCAGATCGTAGTCATAGGCCTGGAACGCGCCGAAGGCGGCGTAGAGCGCGATCAGCGCGACCAGCGCCGTCCAGGCGGCGGCCCCGGGGCGGGCCGGAGGTTGGCTCATCGGCGCAGCACCTGGCCGCCGGCACCGCCGACGTACTCCCCGGCCTCGACCGCCGGCCGGCCGTTGACCAGCACGTGCGGGATCCCGCCGGGGGGCTGGCGAGGGTCCAGATAGGCCGCGTGGTCCCGCACGGTGCGAGGGTCGAAGGCGACCAGGTCCGCCGCGAAGCCCGGAGCGACACGCCCCCGCCCCCGCAGGCGGTAACGCTCTGCCGGGAGGGAGGTCATCCGCCGGATGGCCTCCGGCAGCGGCAGGGCCCGGCGGTCCCGCACCCAGTGACCCAGGATCCGGGGGAACGCCCCGAACGCGGCCGGGTGGGGCAGCCCGCGCCCCAGGTCCTCGGCATCCGTGCAGATCGCGCCATGGGGGTCCTGCACGAGGTGCCGCATGGGCTCCTCGTCCTCCGCCGAGCCCGTGATCCCGAACAGGAGCTGACCCACCCCCCCCTCGTGCTCCAGCATCAGATCCGCCAGCACCTCGAAGGGAGCGCTGCCTCGAGCCCGGGCCAGTGAGGCCAGGTCGTGGCCGACGGCGTCCTCCGCGGCGCCCGGCGGCACCGAGGCGACCCGGATCTGGTCCCAGCCGACGGCGCGGACCAGGTTGTGCGGCCAGCCCCCCTCGGTCCAGGGCGGCCACCGCGGGACGTGGGTCTCGATTGCCCGGCGCAGGGCGGTCCGGGAGGCCGGTTCCCGGAGGCGCCGCAGCAGTCCGGGGATGCCCTCCGCGAGGGCCTCCGGCGGGAACAGCGCCGCCATGAGGGTGGCCGCCGCATGGTAGGGGAACAGGTCGTGCCCCACCTCGATCCCTTCGCGCCTCGCCGCCTCCTCCCGCTCCAGCGCGCGCGGGAGCTGCCCCCAGTGCCTCCGCCCCACCGCCTCGGCGTGGGAGTGGACCAGGCGACACCCCGATCGGCGTCCGATCTCGATGAGCTCTTCCACCGAGGGGAGCAGCAGCTCGCTCGAGCCCCGGAGGTGACACGCGAACACGCCGCCGAAGGGGGCGACCGCGGCGGCGAGTGCCGCGAGCTCGTCGGTGGCGGCGTGCATCCCGGGGGGATAGATCAGCCCGGCGGAGAGGCCGAGAGCTCCGGCCTCCATCCCGTCCCGCAGGCGGCGCTCCATGTGCGCCAGCGCGGCACGATCGGGAACCCCGGGGCCGGTCCCGTGGGCCTCCAGGCGCAGCGGGCCATGGGCCTGCAGGGCTCCCACGTTCAGCGGCAGCGCACGCGCCTCGAGACGATCCAGATAGCCGGCCAGGTCCTCCCAGGGCCACGGCACGTCGCCGGGCGTCATCCAGGCGGCCAGGGATCGCAGCACGGGTTCCCGACCGCCGCGGGGCGCCACGCCCATGCCGCAGTTCCCGACGATGGCGGTCGTGATCCCCTGGCGGATGCGGCCCTCCATCAGCCGTCGCGCGACGGTGGGCTCCTGCAGCAGGACCAGGTCCGCGTGGGAGTGAGGGTCGACGAAGCCGGGGCACAGCGCCAGGCCGTCGAGCTCGAGGCGCCGCCGCGCCGGACCGGGGTCTGCGCCGACCGAGACGATCCTTCCGCCCTGGACCCCGACGCAGGCGTCGAATGGTGCGGAGCCCGCGCCGTCGTGGACGCGGGCGTCGCCCAGGACCAGGTCCAGCACGTCAGGCGTTTCCCATGGCACGGGCCAGGCACAGCCGCGCGGCCTCCCCGAGCACGAGGGAGCGCTGCAGCGGGTCCTCCCACCAGGTCGCCGGCGGGTAGCCCGCGGCGCCCGCGGGACAGGAGCGCAGCTCCACCCCGGTCCCCTCCAGGGCGCGCCCCATCACCCGGGCGGCGCGCCCGGCGTGGAACGCCTCCGTGACCAGCAGGACGGTGCGGCACCCCGCTTGCGTGACCACGCGGCGGAGCGCAGCCGCCTCGGCAAGGGTGGAGGAGGGCGCGGGATCCAGGATGAGCGCGGCCGCCGCCACCCCGCGCTCCAGGGCCCTGTCGGCGTTTTGGCGGGCCCAGTCGATCCCGAACTCGCAGCCGGTGAACAGGAGCCGGGGAGCCAGCCCCTGGAGGTGTAGGTCCACGCCGTGATCCACGCGGACGTAGGGCCCCGCCTGGGCCCCGCCCAGGACAT
>JASFRI010000353.1:0-4544 GCA_050115015.1 Acidobacteriota bacterium | reverse complement strand
GGAGGCCTCCCTGGCGAAGTACCTGGAATCCGATCTGCGCAGGAGCATCGCCGACGCCTACGAGCTGACGGAGCCGCCCCGGGTCGAGCGCTTCCCGATCGTGGAAGTGCTGCGTCCGCCCCGGCAGTCGGGGTGATCCACCGCCTGCCGGTTCGCACGGCCGGAAACCACCGCGGCGGCTGGAAATGCGACGAATCCGGGTGGTGGGAAGCCGGCCGCCACGGACCAAGGAGGACGCCATGCCCGAGCAGGAACCGACCCCGTCGAACCTCTACCCCTCCCTCACGTATGACGACGCCCCCGCCGCCATCGACTGGCTGTGCCGCGCGTTCGGCTTCCGGAAGCGGCTCGTCGTGCCCGGCCCCGAGGGCTCCATCATCCACTCGGAGCTGACGCTCGGGCCGGGGGTGATCATGGTCAGCTCCGCGAAGCCGGATGCGGGACGGATCGGGCCGCGTGGGCTTCCCGCCGTCAGCTCCGCGCTGTGCGTCCGTATCGACGACCCCAACGAGCACTACTCCCGGGCCAAGGCGGCCGGTGCGACGATCGTCCAGGAGCTCAGGGACGAGGAATACGGCTCCCGCGGCTACATGGCCAAGGACCGCGAGGGCCACCAGTGGTACTTCGGGACCTACCGCCCCGGGGCCCACTGGACCGAGTCCTGAACGGGCGCCTCTTCGATTCCGGAGCCCACCTACTGGCACCCCACGCCGCGACGATCAGCGGGTTCACCGCCCTCGGCGAGCTACCGCTTCCCCTGTGGCTGCTGATCCGCGGCGTGGGCCGGCTCCCGGGCGACGATGCGCCGGCGGAGACCTGATCGCCCGTGGGACGGATCTACTTCCTGATCTTCTGGCTCCCCGCCGCCGCGTCCGGCGTCCTCACGTGGATCGCCTGGCGCACGGACATGCTGTACCGCCCCTGGATCCCGGCGGCGGTGTTGGCGTTCGATGCTGGTCTCCCTGCCGTGGCTGGTGGGCTTCACCGCGCAGGCGGTCCTGGCGGTCTACCTGGCAATCCGGTTCAACGTCGAACGAGGAGCTCGATCACCGGTGCCGGGTCTGCCCTCCGGACTCCGGCCCGGAATCACGCTCTCCGCCGTGATCGGGCGCGCCGCAATGCCGTTCCCGCCAGTCGCCGGGGGTCGATCCGGTCCACCGCCGGAATGCCCGGTGGAACGTCGAGGCGTCCGCGTAGCCGAGCAGGTACGAGATCTCGGCGATCGGCAGTCTCGCTTCGCGCAACATGCTCTCCGCCCGTGCCCGCTGGAGACCCTCGCGTATCCGGCGAAAGGTGAGCCCCGACTCGGCGAGATGCCGCCGCAACGACCTCCGGGTGACGCCCATCTCCCGCGCGACCGCCTCTTCGCCGGCCGTCCCGTGCAGCAATGCCTCGGAGAGCACCTCACGGACCCGATCGACGAACGTCGCCTCCGCGCCGATGCGATGGATCATCGCCGCGGCGTAGCCCTCGAACATCTCCGCAAGCTCCGGGGTGTGTTCCGGAAGGGACAGGTCGCACACGCGGCGGTCAAACACCAGCGCGTCGTCCTGGCAGCCGAAATGCACCGGGGACCGGAAGAAGGCCTCAACCGGTGCGGCATCCACGGGCCCCTGCCACCGCATCCGCACCTCCTCCGGCACCACCGCCTCGCCGATCAGCGTCCGGCCCAGGGTCAACCACTGGCCCAGGAAGAAGCAGACCTCCTGTTCTCGACGGCCGAAGGGGGATGGATCCGGGTGATCGCACGTCAGGATCGCCCGATCGCCTTGACGGTCCAGGGTCATGCGTGTGAAGCGGAAGAAGACGCGCAGGTAGCGCTCCGCGCGCTGCAGCATCGCCCCGAAGGTGGGGCTCGTCCGCAGCAGGAATCCCCAGAGCCCGAGGGCCTCCACCGGGATGGCCCCGGCCAGCTCGATCCCGAGCGTGTCGCGCGGATCGTCGAAGATGCTCCGCAGCGCCGCCCGGTACTCGCCCGTCGGCAGAAAGACGTCCTCTCCGGACCGATAACGGGTCGGCGCCAGGGCCGCGACGTCCACCGTGATCCCCAGTCGCGAGGCCGCGCCGAGCAGCGCGGACAGCGTGCGCTCGTGGACGAAGTCGCCATGCGCGTTCAGCATCGGCGGAATCCGTCCGAAGCTGCATATTGATTGTCCGCTTTTACCACGGCCTCCAGGTCCTCTGATGTCTATCGTACCGCTTGCAGCGTCACCGCGGCAATCCGATGGTCCGGCTCGGGCCGGGAGATCGTCGACGGATTGCCGGCCTCACGACAGGCGGCGACCGCCGGCCCGCCGTGTGATCGCAGGAAAGCAACCGAAAGCAGAGGAGAGAGAACGATGACCCAGGCACACGCAACGGAACTACTTGAATCCCCGGAGACGCGGACCGTCCCACGCTTCTCGGTCGCCGAGCGCGATCGCCGCTGGAACATCGGTCGCCGGCTCATGGACGAGAAGGACCTGAAGGCCCTCATCGTCTTCGGGTCGCGCGAGGGTGCCTTTCCTGCTCCGTTCGCGATGGACACCTTCTTCACCAACGATCGGCCGGGTGCCATCGTCGTGTTCCCTCGCGACGGCGAGCCCCACGCGCTGGCCTTCGCCCTGGCGGCCAATGACCACATGCAGGCGATGGAGCGGCACGAGGCGGTCTGGATCGCGCCGGAGCGCTTCTTCGGAGGTGCGCCCAACGGCCAGTCCCTGGTCAAGGTGCTCCAGAAGCTCGGCCTGGGCGGCGAGCGCATCGGGGTGATCGGCCTCGACCCGTATCCACCATTCTACTTCGACGGGCCGATGCCCTACCACACCTGGAAGACCGTGCTGGAGGGGCTTCCCGACGCGACGTTCGAGCAGGTGGGAGAGCGTTTCTTCCAGCTCACGGCATCCCGCAGCGATGAGGAGCTTGAGGTGCTGAAGTGGTCCGCCGCGGTCGGGGAGCGAATGTGCCGGGCGATGCGCGACGCGACCCGGCCCGGGGTCACCGAGGCGGAGATCTACGCGGCAATCGTCGCCGCCTGTCCCCGCAACGTCGGCTTCACCGGGGAGGTCCTGCTCGGCTCCGGGAAGGAGATCATCAGCTGGGGACCTCCGACGTGGAACTACCGGCCGCACGCCCCGCGCACCGTCCAGGACGGCGACATCGTCACGGCGGAGGTCTTCTCGTCCCTCGGCATGCTGGAGACCCAGCATCAGCCGACCGTGGCCGTGGGAACCGTGCATCCCGACTACGAGCGTGCGGCGGAGGTGGCACGCGCCTCCTACGAGGCCGGTCTGGAGGCTCTCCGGCCGGGCCGGACCTTCGGGAACGTCGTCCATTCGATGCAGGCGCCTCTGGAGAAGGTGGGCGGCCACCCGGTCCATCCGTTGGTCCACAGCATCAATCCCTACGGGCTGATCTGCGGGTTCGGCGAGGGCTTCGCGAGGCTCCCCGGCGCCGAGCGGTATGCGGTCGCCGCCCGCATCCCCATGTTCGGTGAGGAGGTCGAGCTTCAGACCGGGATGACCTTCTCGTTCGAGCCAAGCTGCCTGCTCGGGAGGCGGTTCGTCAATCTCGGCGGTACGGTGGTCGTGGGCGACGATGGCGCCATCGAGCTGAACGAGATCGCGACGCGGCTGATGCGCGCCTGATCGCCCGTCCCCCCCGGCGGGCCGCTCCCGGCCTCGTGATCACCCTTCCGGGGCAGCGCCGGCCCGACACAGGTTCACTCCACCGCCTCCCGGGCCTCGCGCCGGGCGGCGCCGGTCTCCTCCAGGCGGCGGTAGGCGATGTAGTACTTGTAGATGTTGCGGACGTAGGCCGCGGGCTCGCCGCTGACCGCCCGGTACATCCCGATCTCCACGTGGCCGAACCAGCGGTCCGGGTCGAACCCGAGCTGCCGCGCCCGGCGACGGGCCCGGGCCACGGCTCCGGGGCCCGCGTTGTAGGCGGCGAACGAGAACAGGACCTGGTCGAGAGGCGCGATCGACTCGTCGGAGAAGTACTGCTCCCGCAGCCAGTGCAGGTAGCGCACCCCGGCATGCACGTTGTTCTCGATCGTCGAGATGTCGGGGATCCCCACCGCCGGGTCCGCCGCGGTGGTCGGCAGGAGCTGCATGATCCCCACCGCGCCCGCCGGGCTGCGCTTCGCCTGGTCGAAGCGGGACTCCTGGTAGGCCTGGGCGGCGATCATCAGCCAGTCGAAGTCGTACTCATCGGCATAGCGCCGGATGATCTCGATGGTGCTCTCGTAGCGCCGTCGAGACTCGTCACTCAGGACGTTCTCGATCCAGTCGGTCTCCCCAAGGTAGCGCCGGAGCATCATGTTCCCGAGCAGGGTCCCCTTCCGCGCCGTCGCCGCGAAGGCGTTCACCGAGGCGAGCAGCTCCGGCGCGTCCTTCCGGACGGCCCAGGCGATCTGGCTGCCGGCGTGGACGACCAGGTCCTCGTGCACCTCGATCTCCGGGAAAACCCGCTCCCAGAGGGCGGCCTTGTGGCTGTCCACGATCACGGCCGGCAGGATCCCGGAGTTGACCAGGTCGAGGAGGTCGTAGTCCTCGAGGTACTCG